>QHSQ01000462.1 GCA_003221615.1 Candidatus Rokuibacteriota bacterium
CCCATCATGAGATTTTCCTCGACGTTCAACGAGGGGAAGAGCAAGCGCCCCTCCGGCACCAGGGACAGCCCGAGCCGCGAGATGCGCTCGGCCGGCTCGCCGACGATCGGCTCGCCGGCGAAACGGATCTGGCCGCGCCGGCTGTCGATCAGCCCGACCAGACACTTGAGGAAGGTCGTCTTGCCCGCGCCATTCGCGCCGATGAGGGCGACCGTCTCGCCGGCCTCGACGTGGACCGTGACGCCGAAGAGCGCCTGGAAGTCACCGTAGAACGCGTCGAGAGCCTGGACCTCAAGCAACGTCATCGGCACGGAACCCCATGTAGATCTCTCGCACGAGCCGGCTCGTCATCACCTCCGCCGGAGGCCCCTCGAGCACGTTGCGACCGAAGTGCAGGACCATGATCCGATCGGCCACGGCGCGGAGCGCGTGGGGGATGTGCTCGATCCAGATGATCGCGTGACTCGTCTTCAGGCTCTTGACGAGGGCGACCAGCTCCTCGACCTCCGGCTCGGTGAGCCCGGCGGCGATCTCGTCGAGGAGCAAGACCTTCGCGCACGACGCGACGGCCTTGCCGAGCTCGAGCCGCTTTCTGTCCAGGAGCGGAAGCTGTCCGGCGAGCATCGCCGCCTTCGCGGTCAGCCCCATGGTCGCCAGCACCTCGACGGCGGCCGTCGCGGCCTCCGATCCGGAGCGTCCGGCGCCAAAGGACGCGGCGGCGAGCACGTTTTCGTAGACGGTGAGGTGAGGGAACGGCTGCGGAATCTGGAACGCGCGGACGATGCCGCGCCTGGCGCGGAGATGCGCCGGCAGTCCACCGAGATCCCGGCCTTCGAAGCGAATCGTTCCGTCGTCGGGCTCGATGGTGCCGGCGATCAGATTGAAGACGGAGCTCTTGCCCGCGCCGTTGGGCCCGATCATCCCAAGACAGTGACCCGAATCGAGCGAGAAGGTCACGTCGTCGGCGACGACGATCGCGCCGAAGTGCTTGTGCAATCCCGCGACTTCGAGGAGCGCCGACATCTCACTGCCATGCCGCCCCGCCGGAAGACCGGCGAGGCGACGGTTTGGCTTAGCCGAGCTGCGAGAGGAGCTTTAGCTCCGCTTCCACCGGGATCTGCGGGGCGGTGGCGTTGTAGACGATCACGAGCTCGAACGGGAAGCGGCCGCCCTTCGTCTTGCGCCACTGGCCGCCGGCCATGCTCGTGACGGCGACGTTCTTGATGGGGGTGTCCTTGAAGCGCACGGGGCCGACGACGGTGTCGACCGACAGGTTGGCGATCGCGTGGCGCACCGCCTCCTTGTCCTTCGGGTCCCCGGCGTTGGTGAGAGCGGCGACCGCCACTTCCCAGACGGCGTGCGAGTAGCCGATGGGCTGGGTCCATTGCTTGCCCGTCGAGCTCTCCCATTCGGTCGCGAGCTCGCGGGCGGTCTGTCCGGTGATCGATGACTTGTAGGGAAACTTCGGCGTCCACCACACTTCGGTCGACATGCCGTCTCCGCGCGGGCCGAGCGAGGTAATGGCGCTCGCGAAGAGGAACGCGGCTGCCACCGTGCAGACCTGCGGCTTATAGCCAGCCTGGGCCGCCTGGTTCCAGAAAGTCGCCCAGTGGCTCGGCAACGCGAGGCCGGACACGATTTCGGCGTTGCCGTTCTTGAAGGCCGTCACCTGGTTCGTGAAGTCGTCGGTGGCCATCTTGTAGAAGCCGCCCGCCACTTCGCGGTAGCCGTGCTGCGACATCCCGCTCGGCAGCCCGGTCTTCGCGTTGCCGAACGCCCGGCCCGTCGGGGTGTCGCTGTAGAACGTCCCGACGAGCTTGTTGGTCTTGACGCTGTTCCACATCGCGAGGAAATTCTTGACGACCTCACCGGCGCCCCAGAAGAAATGGAACGTGTACGGGAAGCTCTTCTCGACGAGATCGTCGGGCGTGGCGCCGCGGGAGAACTTCCATCCCGTCCACGGCACCATGGTCGAGATCGTCGGCATGCTTCGCGCGTCGGCCAGCTCGCCGACGGCGAGCGCCGCGTCGGAGTCAAAAGCCACGACGAGATCGCACTTCTCGCGAAGCACCAGCTCGCTGCCGACCACGCTGGACCGGTTCGGATCGGACTGGTTGTCTTTGACGAGAATCTCGACCGTGTACGACTTGCCGCCGACCTTCAGCCCGTCCTTGAGCGCCGTCCGGATGCGCTCGATCATCCACGGGGTCGTCTCGCCGAAGTTCGCGCGAACGCCCGACTGCGCCCCGATGAAGCCGATCTTGAGAGTGCGCGATTGCGCCCGCGCGACGTTCACGTGAAAGGCCCCGGCGGCGGAGGCAAGCCCGGCGACGCCGCCCGCCCTGAGAAACGCTCGCCTGCTGACTTTGCCCCTCCGTCCGGAGAGTTCGCGCCCGCGCTCCACCATAACGACCTCCTTGTCGAGCCTGGCCTCGATCCTCGCGCGGTTCGTCGGCGGATCGCTCTCGACGACGGCACCCTCGGCGTACCGGCGCGGTCCGTCGCGCGGAGTGTAGCACTTTGCCCGAAAAGGGATCGGCCCTGGGCATCGGGGCTCTCCTTAGGAATTGCCTGGCGGCCGCGCGAGAACGGTCACCAGCGTCCGCGCGGCCTTCATCGAGAACCACCTGGCGGCGCCGTCGAAGCGGAGGTGGCTCCCGCTGCCTGCACCAGCGCCAGCAGGTTGTCGATCTGGTAGCCCGGGATGGTGACGACGAGCGGGCGGCCGACGACCATCACGTACCGGCTGACCGTGTCGGGCGCGAGGCTGCCGACCGCGTACTGGGCCAACGGTTGCGTCTGCCGCGGGCGATAGAGGAGGACGACGATGTCCGGTGTCGCGAGCCCATAGGCAGCCGCGTCGCGCTCCAGCGCGAACTGCCGCTCGGTGCGTGTGCGAGCGAAGGCGGCGACCGCGCGCTCGATGAGCTGGGCCAGCGCGGGATCCGGCATGTGAGTGTGGGTGGCCTCTCCGGCCGCGTGCACGCCGTGATAGAACCAGGTGCCGACCGCGTCACGCTCGAATCGGTGCAGTCGCCCGGCCTCGGCGATCTCGATCGCGCCCAGCTCGTCCACCGGCACGGGCACCAATAAGCGCAAGTCGGCGGCGGCCCCGGCCGGCGCGCGCCCGGCGTCCCTAAGCTCTAGCGCGACGATCACCACCACCAGCCCAGCCA
>QHSQ01000364.1 GCA_003221615.1 Candidatus Rokuibacteriota bacterium
ACCGGCTCGCCGAGCACGCCGAGCAACTGGCCCACCACGCGGTCAGGGGCCAGACGTGGGAGAAGGCGCTGCTCTACCTCCGCCAGGCTGGCGCCAAGGCCATCGGTCGCTGCGCATACCGGCAGGCGGTGGTTTATTTTGACGACTCCCTGGTGGCCTTGCAGCATCTCCCGCAGAGCCGCGAGACGCTCGAACAAGCGATCGACCTGCGGCTGGACCTCCGCAACGCTCACATGCCGCTCGGCGAGCACGATCGGATGATCGAGCACATCAGCGCCGCCGAGCCGCTGGCGACCGCACTCGGCGATCGATACCGGCTGGCCCGTGTCCTCGCTTACATGAGCACCAACTTCTTTATCGCAGGAGACCATCACCGCGCGATCGACAGCGCCGAGCGCGGCCTCGCCGCCGCCGCCGGTATCGAAGACTTCAGGCTTGATACGGAGTTGAGGTTTCGTCTGGCTTTCGTCCACTTCGCGCTCGGCGACTTCCCTCGCGTGATCGACCTGATCAAGCGGAACATCGAGGTCCTCGCAGGCGACCGAATGTACCGCGCCTTCACCGGGCCCCTTCTCAACGCAACCAACTCGCGCGCCTGGCTTGCGCGCTCGCTCACGGAAACTGGACACTTCATGGAGGCGATTCCGTGGGCAGAAGAAGCCGTTCGGATCGCGGAGGGGATCGATCACCTCAACAGCCTCGTCGTTGCCCTGTGGGGGCTGGGCGCGCTCCACCTCGAGCGCGGCAATCTCTCCGAGGCTATTCCGGTGTTGGAACGCGATGTTCGATTGTGCGAGGTGGCTGAGATCGTCACCGTTTCTGCGTGGTCTGCCCCGTGTCTGGCCCTCGCGTATATCCGCTCCGGGCGCTTGTCAGAGGCGCTGCCCCTTCTCGAGCAAGCGGTGCGGTATGGCGACAAGGGCACCGGCCTTCACGCGTGGCAGGCCGGCGTCACCGGTGAGGGCTATCTGTTGGCGGGACGGGTCGATGACGCCGTGAAGCACGCAGGGCGGGCGCTGAGCCTCTCCCGGGACTCGCAGGAGCGGGGGCACGAGGCGCGCGCGCTGCGGCTGCTCGGTGAGATCGCTGCGCGACGCGACCCGCCGGATGTCGAGCAGGCGGACAGCTACTACCGCCAGGCGCTGGAGCTGGCCAACCAACTCGGCATGCGCCCGCTCGTCGCCCATTGTCACCTCGGCCTCGGCAAGCTCTCCTGGCGCACCGGCAAGCGCGAGCAGGCCCACGAGCACCTCACCACCGCGACGGCGATGTACCGCGAGATGGACATGCGCTTCTGGCTCGAGCAGGCGGAGGCGGAGATAGGAGCGTGACCGCGAAGCTCGACGGCCGCGCACCAGATAGGAGGCGCCGCCACTACCGTAAACTCAGGAACCCACTGTCTCGTTCTTATTGACAGGTTCCGCGCCCTGCACTTGGGCCAGGTGCTCTTCGGCGTGGTCAACAATGAACGACTCGATCACCTGGGCCACAGTCATCTCGCCTCGCTCGGTGGAGATGCCTCGTTTGCCGCGCTCGGTGGTGGAGAGCTGCCTGATCACGCTCGCCGCCGTCCGAACTGCCTCGTGGAGCTGGCGCAGGAGGGCGTCCGGGTCGGCGCTCGTACCGTGGGCAACCCCCGCCAATCGCTCCGGCGACCCGGGCGTGCGCCCGAACGCCGGCGGTGTCCCCGTTGCGGCGATGAGGGTCCAACAGTGGTTCAACCAGTACGGGATCATCTCGGTCATGTGCCCGAGTGTCTGCATCGCCGACCATTCGTTCCCGCCCGGTGGCGTCCGAAGACGCGGGGCGACGCCGGGCTCTCGTAAGAGCTTTGCGACTTCTTCGTAGACGCGCTCGAGTCGCTTCGCTTGGGCCTCGCCGGAGCCGCTCGTCGTGGCGCGTGTGGTCACGTCGGCCTCCTAGTCAGAAATGATCCGTTGATAGTGGCGCTCTGTTGGCGGCCGATCGTCACGGCGTCGCCGTGGCGCAGTCCCACGTGCCGTCAGAAAACTCGGCCACAATGCGTCGGCGAACGAGAGCACGCGATCAACGCCCATTGCGCAACGCTCGCACTCTAGCATCACTCCCCCTTTCGGCGGCGCCATCCACGGACGTCAAGCAGTTTGAGGGCGTGGGATCTGCGGATTCACCAACCGTCAACGCCGGCGGGTCATCATGTCGGTCCTGGGTCACCGGGATCCCAGGATGTCGGTCCGCTATACTGACGCGGCCGAACAAACAGTTAGGGATGCAATAACTCAACTCGGATAGGAGGAACATCCACCCAACCCCATTAAGTCAAACAACCCAGGAAGCGCCGACGACGCTGAATTTGACGCCCTATGCTTCCCGGACCCGGCGCCCCACTGCCCAAGCCCCAGGGCACATCCATGCGCCGTCGCTCTTCTATCCGGGAGACGCATGGATTACGATAGCGGGCCAGTAGGTTCGTCTCAGAACGCGGAGGTGTCCGGCATGCTCACTCGGGACCAAGTGCAGTCTTACCGGAGAGACGGCTACCTTGTGATCGAGAACGTCCTGAGCGCGACGGAGCTCGAGAACCTGCGTCGGGTGGTCGAGGTGTTGGTCGAGGCGTCTCGCTCAGTCACCGCGCACGATCACGTTTACGATCTCGAGCCATCTCATACGCCGGAGGAGCCCCGCGTGCGGCGAATCAAAGAGCCGCACAACGTCCATCCCGCCTTCCGTGAGATCGCCTTCAGCAAGAGGATCGCGGACATTCTCACCCCGCTGATCGGCACGACCTCAGGCATCCGGTTTCAGACTGGCAAGCTCAACATGAAGTCAGCGGGCCATGGCGCCGCGGTGGAGTGGCACCAGGACTGGGCCTTCTACCCGCACACCAACGACGACCTGCTGGCCATCGGCCTGTACCTCGACGATTGCGGGCCGGAGAATGGGCCGCTCATGGTCATTCCGGGTAGCCATACCTGGCCGATCCTCGATCATCACGTCGACGGCGTGTTCTGTGGCGCGATCGCTCCCTCCACCGCCAACATCGATTTTTCCAAGGCCGTTGCCCTGACCGGCAAGGCTGGGAACATGACCATTCACCACGTCCGGATGGTCCACGGCTCGGCGTTGAACACCTCCGACCGGCCGCGCCGCCTACTGTTGTTCCAGTACACCGCGGTCGATGCGTTCCCGCTCTTGGGGATCCCAGACTGGGAGAAGTTCAACGCCAACATCGTGACGGGCAATCCGACCGCTGAGCCGCGATTGACCCCGGTGCCCGTACGGATTCCCTTGCCCGCTGCGATCTTCGAGGGCTCGATCTACGAAAACCAACGCACGCTGGGCAGCCGCTACTTCGCGGTCTACGAGGAGGCGCGGGCCGTCGAGCCGACCTAGACCGCGCGCGGACGACGGGATGCGCGCCATGTCGATGGCGCGATAGGTCCCCTTACCCATGGCTGGAGGTGAGACATGCATCGGTGGCTCTCGGGGATTGCCGGCCTTGTCGGCGTCGTCGTTTTCCTCCTGACTATCGCGTACGGTCCCGCCGGGTCGCCGACTCCCACGGCTCTGGTCGGGATGAGTCCCGCGGCGGCGCAGACGCCCACGGCTGCGCCGGGGGAGCCCTTCTATCTGAAGGCCATCGACCACGACAAGGCCAAGCGTGGTGGCACTCTGAGGCTAGCGGCGCACGGCCCGCCTTCCATGTTCGACATCTACGCGTCCGGGACCATCGCCAACGTGGGAGCCCAGGCGCCGATGTATGACCTGCTCGTGAGGATGGATCCGAGGGACCCCAAGCTCCCCATCATCCCGAGCCTCGCCACCAGTTGGACCATCTCCGCTGACGGGATGACCTACACCTTCCAACTGCGGAAAGGCGTCAAGTTCCACGACGGGACAGACTTCACCGCGGACGACGTGAAAGCAACGTTCGACCGGATCGTCTTCCCTCCGCCCGGTCTGATCAGCCTGCGGATCCTGCCCATCAAGGAGACGGGTGCGCGTGACCGCTACACCGTGGTGATGAAGCTCTCCGAGCCCAGAGACTCATACACCTTCCTGGCCTCGCTCGCCGGGGGCTGGAACGTCATCACCAGCAAGAAGGCTCTCGACAAGTACAAGGGCGACCTGAGGCAGGTCGACAATTTCCCTGGCACCGGTCCCTTCATGTACAAGACCCGCACCACGGAATCCTGGGAGATGGTCAGGAACCCCAACTACTGGAATCCCCACGTGCCCTACGTGGACCGCATCATCCAGGTCTGGCTGAAGGCCTGGACGCCCGAGCTGGCCGCGGCGCTCCTGGGCAACCAAGTCGACTGGGCGATGTGGCTGGATCCCAGCGCGTACCAGAAGGTGAAGGCCACGGCCAACATGTCCGGGCTCATCTGGCAGGCGCCCAACCTGGCCGCCTGGATCGGCTTCAACAACGAACGTGAGCCATTCAACAACGTCCGGGTGCGCCGAGCCCTGCACCTGGCCCTCGACCAGGACGCCATCGGCAAGATCGTGCAGCAGTTCGACCCCACCGTGCAGCTGACAGACCACCTACCGCCGCCGTACGGGAAGGGCTACGAGGATCTGATCAAGGAGCACCCCTACGCGGCGGCTACGCGGGAGAAGGCGATCGCCGAGGCTAAGAGGCTCATGGCCGACGCCGGGTACGCCAACGGCATCTCCAAGACCTTCAACTTCGTCGTCCGCGAATCACCCCAGAATCGGCAGCTGGCAGCCTACGCGCAGGCCGAGTGGGAGCGGCTCCTCGGGGTGAAGACCCAGCTCGAGGTCGTGCAGGTCTCCACGATGGTGGACCGGCAGGTCGCCGGAACGTTTGACATAATCTCCCACGCCGCGTGCCTGGGAGGGGCCGACCTGAGCGCGACCATCAGGTCCTGCTACAGTATCAACAAGGCCACGGGCAAGAAGGCCGACAGCAACTTCACCAACTTCAGGAACTCGGAGTTCGACAAAGTCCTCGACCGGTTCTCCGTGGAGGTAGATCTCCAGCGCAAGATTCAGTTGGGCCGGCAGCTGAACCAGATCTTGAACGCGGAGGTGCCCGCCACCGCGTTGCTCAGCAGCGGCCGCGCCTACGGTTGGCACAACTACGTGAAGGGGCTGCCCACGGTCGGGGGCAACTCCGACTACAACACTTACCAGTGGGACTTCGTCTGGCTTGACAAGTAGCCGCGAGCGGAGGCGCCAGGGTGCGGACCTACATCGGTAGACGACTCTTGCTCGTCGTCCCAACCCTGCTCGGCGTCAGCATGATCATCTTCGTCGCCATGCGCCTCCTGCCAGGGGACCCCCTGGTAGCCGTCTTCGGCCTTGAGGGTGCGCGCCGTCTGACACCTGCCCAGCGGGCGAACCTGGAGGAGGCCCTGGGGCTGCGCGACCCGCTCGTGGTCCAGTACGGCAAGTGGCTCCGGGACATCGGAACAGGCCAGTTCGGAAAGTCGCTGCTGAGGGGAGACAGCGTCACCCAGTTCGTGCTGCGCCGGGGCCCCATCACACTCGAGATCGCCATGCTCGCGACGGTGATCTCTTGGGTCGTCGGGTTCCCCGTGGGGATCGTCAGCGCCGTGCGACCGCGCTCATGGCTGGATCACGCTGGCGTGACATTCTCAACTCTCTTCGTCGCCATTCCGGGCTTCTGGCTGGGCCTTGTGGCGGTCTTGGCGCTGATCCTCTGGTTCGACTACAAGGCGCCGATTCTCCCCGTACATCCGTGGGAGAACCCCTCGATGAACCTTCAAATGGTCGCCGGCCCGGCCCTGGTCCTGGGCCTGGGCTTCGGGGGGTTTGTGTCGCGCATGGTCCGCTCGTCCCTCCTCGAGGTGATGCAGGAGGATTACGTCCGCACGGCCCGGGCCAAGGGCGTGCGCGAGCAGCTGGTCGTCGTGCGCCACGCTCTTCGCAATGCGATGCTCCCGGTCGTCACGTGGAGTGGCCTCTTCCTGGGCGTGGCCCTCGGAGGCTCCGTCGCCGTCGAGAAGGCGTTCGGCGTCCCCGGGCTGGGTTTGACCATGATCGACGCCATCCTCGACCGCGACCTGCCGGTGGTCCAGAACCTCGTGCTCCTCTACACGGTGGTGTTTGTCGTGATCAACCTGATCACTGACCTCAGCTATGCGTGGCTGGACCCCAGGATCCGATACGACTAAGACTCGCGGCCCGGCAGCGCAAGGACGCTCACCGGTCGAGACACCCGGAAATCCCGGTACCGTGGCGGATCAGCTCGGCGGACGCGTGGCCCCGAGGCGAGCCCCCGACTTCCCACGGGAGGATGCTTCGCCGGTCGGGGCCGGCCGGGACGCACGCGCGGCCGGGACTCCCCTTCGGATCGACCGCACGTGGCTAAGGAGGTTCGCCCGCCGTTACCCTTCCCCCGCCGTCGCCGGCATCGTGGCCCTCCTCCTGATTCTGCTGGGCTTGCTGGCTCCCTGGGTGTCGCCGGCCGACCCGCTCCGCCCCAACGTCCTGGCCCGCGCCCAGGTACCGAGTTGGCAGCACTGGCTGGGAACGGACTTCATCGGCCGGGACGTGCTAAGCCGGATCATTCACGGCGCGAAGTGGTCCATGTTCGTCGCCGTTACGTCGGTTCTGCTAGGCACCACCGTGGGAGCGGTCTGGGCGGTGGCCAGCGCCTTCTTCGGCGGGACGTTCGATCTCCTGGGCCAGCGCCTGGTCGAGGTGCTGCTGTCCTTCCCGCCCATCCTGCTGGCGCTGTTGCTCGCCTCGGCCCTCGGCGGGAGTACCTGGACCGTCATCCTGTCCATCGCCGCTACCCGAGTGGCTTACGGCACCCGGATCATCCGGTCCCAGGCGTTGGCCGTGAAGGAGATGCAATACGTCGAGGCCGCTAGGGGCCTCGGATCCTCCTCCTGGCGCATCATCTTCTGGCACATCGCACCCCAGTGCATCGGGCCGTACCTGGTGCTAATCACGACGTCTCTCGGCATCGCGATCGTGCTGGAAGCGACCCTGGGCTTCCTCGGTGCCGGCATTCCGCCGCCCACGCCGACCTGGGGCAACATGCTGGGCGACGCGGCCTCCATGCTGATCCCGCAGTGGCACCTGGTGGTCTTTCCAGGGGCCGCCATCGTCATCGCGGTTCTGGCGTTCAACCAGTTCGGTGACGGCTTGCGCGATGCCCTGGATCCGCGGCTGCGTGGCACCAACCTCTAAACACGAAGCACCGGACCTGCTCGCGTCCGGTCGGGCTTATGAAAAAGTCGACCAGCAGCCGCTCGTCGGAAATCCGCGCTCCACGCTCGGCACGGCCATTCCTCGTAGCGCCGCTCTGCGCGGCGTCGGCCCCCAGGTCACGGGACGAACGGAGTAAGATGTCAGCGATGAGCCGGGACTGGTTCGCGGGTGTGCTGGCGGCGCTGGCGCTCTGCCTCGCGCCGCTCGCCGCAACACCGGCGACGCCCGGCGCGGATGGCGCGACGTCGGCCTCGGATGTCGTGAGCGCGGCCCGCGGCTATCGTGCCAGCCTCGACCATCTTCTGCCGTTTCGCGAACACGCGGTGACCCGCGCACGCGAGACCGCGTTCGCGCGCCGCCAACTTCTCGCGGACGGCCTCGCCTCGCGTCGCGAGGCCGAGATCGCCGAGCAGCGGCTGGCCGAGGCCGAAGCGGCGCTGTCGGCGGCGCAGGCGGAGATCGTGCAGGCGGATCGCATGGTCGCGGAGGCAACGGCGGCCGCGGTGCTCGCCTCGCTGCCACCAACCAAGCCTGGCACGATCACCGTCACGCCGCTGCTCACGCGCTTCCGCGGCTCGCGCGAGTGGTCCCTCGCGCACGTGCCCAGCGTCGAGCGCTTCTTCTCCGAGCGCTTCCACCACGCGCTACCGGTGAGCGCGCTCGGGCAAACGCCGGCTCACGATCGCCTCGGCCTCGATCATCGCAATGCGATGGATGTCGCCGTCCATCCCGACAGTCCGGAGGGCCAGGCCCTCATGACGTGGCTGCGGGCGCAGGGCGTGTCGTTCCTGGCGTTCCGCGGCGCCATCACCGGCGAGGCAACCGGCGCCCACGTGCACATCGGCGAGCCGTCGCCCCGACGCGCCGCGCGGGCCGGCTAGCGAATGGCCGCCTCGCGATCGACTGGGGCGCGCTGGGGCTAAAAGCGGCATCAGGATCGTGCTGCCTTCGATCCGGGCGGATCCGCTCCTGAAACCCGGCCAGAAACCGTCGATTCACTTCATTCCCGGTGCCGACCGACATCATGTCGAGGAGCTAGCCGAGGCGATCGAAGAGGCTGCGACGGGCCTAAACGCAACCCCCGCGCAACCACTGCTTCCAGTCGAGCAGCTCCCCACCGCGTAAGTGGGTGTCGTAGTTGGTGCCCCCGGGGTGACTCGAACACCCGGCACGCAGTTTAGGAAACTGCTGCTCTATCCACCTGAGCTACGGGGGCATCAGGACTGACGAGACGTTCACGCGCGATTCTAGCACCATGTGCGGGGTGGGATGCGCCGTAGACGCCGGCATTCTGAGACTTGTGACGATGCAACTCCGTCGTCTGGCCGCGACGAGTTCAACGCGCGCGCGGCCGATGCTCCGAACGTAAAGCTAGATCGAGGCGCCCTCGATCCTGGTGCGCTCGAACTCCCACTCGGCGAAGCACCGCGGATGCAGATCGTATCGGATCATGCCGGACTCTTGCCTCCGTCGGGCTCTCGAGGAGCCAAGACAAGCCTCTCGGCGTCCCAGATCTGGAAGCAATCCTCGTGGAACTGAAGCGACGTCCGGTCCCGGGTCGCGATCCCCCAGACGATCTGCTGTTTCCGCGCGATCGCCGTCCCACAGCCGTCGCAGACTTGCCCGTCGCCCGGAGCGACCCAGATGTCCACTGCTCGGCTTCGCGGTAGTCGGCCCTCGTGCAGCTTTTGGTGGATCAGCTGCCGAGCGACGTCCTCGTCCATCTCACCGGCATTCTCACCATAGGGGATTGCTTGTCAATATGCATCTTCACATTGATGCCACCGATATGAGAGACTCGGGCCTTTCTACCAGGACGCCTGCGCCAAAGGCGCCGCGGGCGCATGGGGATCGGCGGCGCGGAGCCGCGGTCAGGCGCTGACGAAGGGGACGGAGCCGCCCACCAGCTTGAGCAGCCCGGCGCGCTGAAGGTGCCGTTGAATCTCGTCGCCGCGCGCCCTGATCTGACGCTTCGTCGCGCGCGCGGGTAACTGACGGCGGGCGACGTCGTCCAGCGCGGCGCGGAGCAGCCGGCGACGCAGGTTGGTTCTGAACTTCTTGCGGGTCGAGGAGTCGCTCAGGCTCTCCGGGCCGAGCCGGCGCATCTCCTCGTCGAGGTAGTCGCGGTCCGACTCGGTGCCGTCCGGTCTGAGGCCGACACAGAAGCCCGTATAGGCGGCCTCGACCTTGTCGAGCATCTCCCACGCGCCCCGGTCTTGCCGGCGGCCGCGACTCAGATCGAGATCCGCGAACGCCTGGGCGATCGCCCGCAGCGCGGCGTCGTGCGCGGGCCCGGCGCTGTGCCAGCGAGTGCCGTCGTGCACCGAGAGGCCGCCGCCGTGGATCAGCGCGCCTTCGGCGAGGTCCGCGACGTGCGCGTCGCCCCGATGATCGAGATGAGCGAGGAGACCGGCGAACACCCAGAGGACGAAATCAGGAGGCAGATGAAGGGCGGCCTTCCCCTCGCCGCCCTTGAGTCGGGTCAGCCACTGAGCGGCCGAGCGATGCGCGCGCTCACGGCTCTTCTTCGGCTTTCGCGATGCGATCCGCTTCCGCGATGCCATTCGCCTACACCGAGCCTATCACGCGAGGTCGCTCTTCCTATAAGTGCGTCGGGAGGCCGGTCGTATGCGATATTGTTCGCCGATGGCGCGCCGCGAGAAGCGATCGGTGAGGGCGCTCCCACGGCCCTGACGAGCCCGCCGGATCGCTTCCTGTTCATCGTCTCGCGGAACAACGCGAAGCTGGCGCACTCTCTCCAGCAGCACTTCAGCGGCGATACCACCGTCGAGGTCGTGATCGATCGGCGTTTCGGCGAGCGGCGCCAGGAGACGGCGGGCGTCGCCCCGGAGCGGCGCCGGGCCGATCGCCGCTCACGTCCTCACGTGGACAAGGAGCTGCGGCTCACCTCGTTCGCGATCGTGACCCTGCCCGATCCCTCGCGTCAGCGGACCCCGTTCAGCTTGTAGAGCCGCGCGCAGTTGTCCCAGAGGATCTTGGCCTTGGTCTTGTCGCTCACGCCTTCCAGGGCGACGAACTCCTCGATCGCGTGGGGGAAGAGCCCGTCGGAGTGCGGATAGTCGGTCGAGACGACGATGTTGTCGTCGCCGACCGCTTCGACCACCTGCCGGAGCACCTTCTCGTCGGCGTCGGTCGCGACGTAGCACTGCCGGAAGAAGTACTGGCTCGGCAGCTGGGAGATCTGCACCTCCGAGCCCGGGCCGAACTTCTCCCACACCTCGTCCAGACGCCAGAGCCACCACGGGAGCCAGCCGCACGTCCCTTCGAGAAACGCGCAGCGCAGCCGCGGGTGGCGCTCCAGCACGCCGCCGGCGGCGAAGCTCGCGAAGGCGAGCATCAGCTCCATCGGGTTGCGGCCGGCGACACCGATGACGCGTCCGTTCGGGTGATCGAGATAGCGCCGCGCGATGTCGTCGCGGAGCGAGGCCTGCCCGGTCGGGTGGAAGCCGACGGGCACCTCGAGCTCCTCGATCGCGTCCCAGAGGGGCTCGAATTCCGGGTCGTGGATGTGGCGTCCGCGGACCGGATTAGGGTTGCCGATCACGGCCACGGCACCCAGCTCGCGGACGGCGCGCCTGGCCTCGCGGATCGCCCGGCCGACATCGTGGAAGGAGATCTGCGCCGCGAACTTCAGCCGCTCGGGGTTGTAGGCGCAGAAGTCGCGCGTCCAGTTGTTGTGGGCCCGGGCCAGGGCCGCGGCCACCTCGGGCTCGAGATCGTCGTGCATCTGCACCTGGCGTCCGCGCGTGCCGTAGATCACGGCCACGTCGATGCCCTCGATGTCCATCGCCGCCACGTGAGACTCGGAGTCGTAGCCGCGCGCGTGCGCGACCTCGTAGTGCGGGTGCCGGGCGAAGGCGCGCCGCTGAAGGTCCTTGCCGACCAGGGCACTCTGCGGCCGCTTCGACATCTCGCCGATCTCGATGGACCCGATCCGGATGACGGGTTGATTCCATGCGTTCTCCGTCCTCCGGACGAACGCCGGCGCGAACCTTTTGAACGGCTCCTCGAGGTACTGCTCCCAGAGCCCGTCCGGCTCCATCGTGTGCAGGTCGCTGTCCATCACCCGGAAGCCGTGCTTCATCGCGGGTCCTCCCCGGTGGTCAAGAGAGCACGGTGCTCAGAAGAGATCGGACGCGTCGATGCCGCGCGCCCCCAGCAGGGCGCGGAGCTTGCGCAGGCCCGCGGCCTCGACCTGCCGGATGCGTTCCCGGGTCAGGCCAAGCCGCTGGCCGATTGCCTCGAGCTTCTCGGGCGGGTCGCCCTCGAGGCCGAAGCGCCGCCGTAGCACGGTCCGCTCGTTGGCGGCGAGGTCGTCGAGCACCGAGACCAGATCGGTCCGCTCGCGGAAGAGCGAGACGAGCGCGTCGCGCGGATCGGCCGAAGGGTCGGCGATCAGGTCGCTCACGCGGCCCTGCCCTTCGCCGATCGGGGTCTCGAGCGACACCGGCTGCAGCCGGATCTCCTCGAGCTCCTCGACCTGGTCCACGGTCGTGCCGAGGGCCGTGGCCAGCTCCTCCATGGTCGGCGGTCGCTCGAGCTCCTGGGTGAGCCGCTGCTGCTCGCGCTTGTAGCGGCCGAGCAGGAGCTCGATGTGCACCGGCAGGCGGATGGTCCGAGCCTGATTCGCGAGCGCCCGCACGATCGCCTGGCGAATCCACCAGGTCGCGTACGTCGAGAAGCGCGTGCCACGCTCGGCGTCGAATTTCTCGACGGCGCGCAGGAGGCCGATGTTGCCCTCCTCGATCAGGTCCGGCAGCGGGAGACCACGATTCAGGTACCGGCGCGCGATCTGCACGACGAGCCTCAGGTTCGCCTCGGTGAGGCGCGCCTTGGCGGCCTCGTCGCCCGCGCGCGCGCGTCGGGCCAGCTCGCCTTCTTGCTCCCGTGTGAGCAGCGGGATCGTCATGATTTCCTTCAAGTAGACTCTGAGGTTCTCGCGGCTCGTCGCACGCGTTTCCTCGCGGACGTCGCGGTCCTCCGCGTCGACGAGCGTGTCGAGTGGCTCGTCCGGGACGGTTTCCTCGGCCTCGTCACT
>QHSQ01000463.1 GCA_003221615.1 Candidatus Rokuibacteriota bacterium
CTGTGGGAGTGTCTGTACCGGTTCCCAGCGTTGAATCTGCCCGCGTGGTACCTCGGGGCCGGCTGTGTGGCCCAGACCATCTGGAACCTGGCCCATGACAAGGTCCCGGGGGCCGATATTCTCGACTACGATCTCGTGTACTACGATCGTGATCTCTCGGAGGCCCGCGAACTCGACGTGAGCCAAGCGGCCCGAGCGCTGGTCGCCGACCTCGCGATTGAGCTAGACGTCACAAACGAGGCGCGCGTGCACCTCTGGTATCCCCAGCGGTTCGGCTACCGCATCCAGCCCTATCAATCGACCGAGGACGCCATTAGCACATGGCCGACGACCGCGACGGCCATCGGGGTACGCCCGAGCGGTCGTCAGCTTGAGGTGTGGGCACCGTTTGGTACGGACGATCTGTTCAACCTTGTCGTGCGGCCGAACCGCATACAAATCACGCCGGCGATTTGTGAGGCAAAGGTGGCTCGTTGGGCGGCCCGATGGCCCTCTCTGGTTACGCTTGGGTGGGAAGAGGGCGTCGGCCACCCAGGTCTACGCCGCCTGGACGTTCCCGTCGGGCCATGACGCGGTCAACCGACGCCGGACCGTATGACATGCGGCTGGACCCGACGGAGGAGACATCATCTGCCACAGGGGAATGGCATATCTGTTCTTCGTGAGAGCCGACTCGTAGCTGATTGGTAGCAAAAGCTGCGGGTCGGTGAGCTCGTTGAGAAACGCCCGCATTCGCGCCTCCTCGCGGGTCCAGAGCTCCATTAATGTCGAGAACGTCGGCAGATCGATTTCATCAATCAGGCTATCGGCGTTGCCCTGCCACCGATCCAGCCAGACTGCCTCCCTGGCCAGCGAGTGGACGAGCGTTCCTCGAATGCTTCCATAGTCCAGCGCGCGAGGAGCGATGTATGCGTCCTGATCGAGCTTGGCCACTTGAGCCAAAACTCGATCCCGGGCCCAGTAGCTGTAGTTGTAGAGCCACCGGTAGTAGTCGACCGTGACGAGGTTGGCCTGGCTCATGTTGCTCGCGTGAGTTTACCTCGGCGAGGCGGTTGACCGATCAACGGAGCCAAAGACACGCCGAGGCCCATCAACACCTCAGTTGCTCTGCCAGATCCTCAAAGTCGTGGGCGACAATATCCCAATCGGCTTCAGGATTAAGATCGCTCTTCTGGCCTGGACCGAATTCACGGGGCCGAGGCACAAACGCGGTCGCCATCCCCTCGGCGCGCGCGGCCGCCAAATCGTAATTATGTGCGGCGACCATCATCACTTCACTCGGCGACACCCCGAGAAGCGAGATCGCTGTCTGATAGACCTCCGGCCGAGGCTTATACGCGCGCGCGTTTTCCGCGGTAATGATGCAGTCCCACCGCAATTTCGCAAAACGCGCGAGTTCGACCATGCCAATAAAACTCGCATTTGAAAGCGGCGAGATAATGTACCGATTGTGCAGGCGCACAAGGCCTGGAACCGAATCGGGCCATGGTCTAAGTCGCCACCAAACGCGGGCCAAGTGACCAATCTCCTCGCGATCGAGATCTTGAACGTCATACTCCGCAAGAAGGACCTCAAGGCGCTGCCCATAGATGGCATCGACAGTCATCCACGAAGATTCGCCGCGGTTGATTCGATCCATGGCGGGCCGATAGACCGCCTTCCAGTCGTCGAGAAACCGCATCCAGTCGACATCAAGACGTTTTCGCTCTCCGAATGCTTGGAGTTCTGTCAGCACGCTCGAGCGCCAATCGACGACAGTGCCGTAGGTGTCGAAAGTGAGTGCGCGGATCACGGAGTGATCGTATAGTCGTAAAGCCGCTGATCTCAATTGGATTTTTTCGTCGGAACAGCCGCCAATGCGGCGACTGCTTCGAGGCGGTGGCGGCGCAGATGTGAGTTCCGACTTAGCCTTTCCACGATGCGTCGTGGCGGTTGGTGCTTGATGTCGTTGTCGCGACTGATGCGATCAGTGCGATCCCTCTTGGAATAGACAGTGTCTCGAGCCAGGGACGATACGGCACGGCCGACGATGGTGTTTCTCCCAGCGATGCTGTGCAACGCCGAGCTATACCACCCACAGATCGAAGCGTTGCGTGATCTTGTGGATCCGATGGTCTTGGCGGTGGCTGAGGCGACCATGGCGGAATCGGCGACAGCGGTCCTGCAGCAAGCCCCATTGCACTTTCTCCTCATGGGAACCTCCTATGGAGGAAGCCTTGCACTGGAGGTGGTCGCCAGAGCGCCGTCGCGCGTTGTGGGGCTGTGGCTGATGGGATGCAATCCTGGGCCTCACAACGATCCCGCCGCTGCGCGGCTTCGTAACGATCGCGTGCGGAGGGGTGAATTCGATGCTGTCGTCGAGGAGCTGGCGACCAGGATTGCCTATGAGCGCGGACCCAACGCGGTCGAAGCGACGAGCAGTTTCCGTCGCATGGCGAGACTAGCAGGCCTGGAGGTGTTCCTACGGCAGAACACCGCTCTGTTCGGCCGACTAGACCGACGACCTGATTTAGCCGGCGTGACTTGTCCAACGCTTGTGATTTGGGGTCGGGAAGATCGCTTCGCCCTCGTGCAGAACGGGGCTGAGATGAGTTCTCTCATTCCCGGGGCCCGCTTCGTCGTACTTGACGGGTGCGGCCATCTACCGACCTTGGAGCGACCAGACGTAACGATCGGTCTGGCGCGAGAGTGGCTTGGCCGAATCGGGGTGAACGCTCGTACGGGACGTTCCCGGGACACCGACTCAGTTCCGCCTCACGCCAGCCCGTAGGGGCCGCGACTTCGACGCGAGGACGATCGAGGCGGTGGGCGTGCCGTAGTGGGCCAGCGCTCGGATGATCTCGTCGAGATGAGCAACGGACTGCGCCACGATCTTCAGGATCAGTCGGTCCGCCCCAGTGACCCGGTGGGACTCGAACACGCCGTCGAGCTCCCGCACACACGCCCCGAGCGCCACGCATTGCTCCTCGGGAGCGCTCACACGGACGATGGCCGTTCTATGAGATCACTATGGACGCCGAGGTTGACGACCTCGGACCGACCCCGCTCGGCCGCCGACGAATCGTGCGGGTGACGGGAGGCCGTTTCCATGGACCAAAGCTCCGCGGCACTGTTCTCCAGGCGGCGGCGACTGGCTCGTGGAGCGGCAGGATGGTACGCGGGTCCTCGACGTGAGGATCACGCTCAAGACCGACGATGGGGATCTCATCTACGCGCACTACCCCGGTCTTTTTCATGGGAGTCCCGAGGTGATGGACCGCCTGGCTCGCGGAGAGATGGTCGATACGTCGGAGTATTACTTCCGGACCGCGCCCCTTTTCGAGACGGCGTCGGGGACGTACGATTGGCTCAACCGCGTACTGGCAGTCGGGATCGGCCGACGGACAGCGGG
>QHSQ01000365.1 GCA_003221615.1 Candidatus Rokuibacteriota bacterium
GCAATTCGTGACCGAGGACAAGGTCGACGAGGCCCGGACGAAGCGGATCTCCGCGGCGATGTCCGCGGAGCAGGCGCGGACGTCGGTGCTGGCCGCCGACGCGGCCCTGGACGAGGCTCGCGCGAAAAAGCGGGCCGCCGAGGCAGCCCTGGTGGCCACCCGCGCTCAGCACGGTGCGGCCGCGGCGGCGCTTCAACAGTCCAAAAGCGAGCGCGCCCGGGCGGAGGACGCGGTGGGGCAGATCGCCGAGATCAACGCGCGCATCGCCGCCGCCGAGGCCTCGGTGCACGCCGCCGAGCTCGACCTCGAGTTCACGCGCTTGCGCGCGCCGTTCAGCGGCCGGGTGGTCAATCTCAACATCTCGCCCGGTGCCTTTGCGCGCACGGGGGTCGAGGTGTTTACGCTCGTGGACACGGGCAACTGGTACGTGATGGCGAACTTCCGGGAGACGCAGCTGCGTCACATTCCGGCGGGCGCGCCCGTCGACGTGTACCTGCAATCGCATCCCGGCCGCCATTTCCGAGGCACGGTCGTCGGGCTCGGCTGGGCCGTCCTGCCTGAAAACGGAACCAGCGTCAATGGGCTTCCCCGCATCGAGCGCTCGCTCGATTGGATCCGGCTCGCGGCACGCTTCCCGGTCCGCATCAGGATCGAGGATCCAGACGAATCGTTTCGCATCGGCGCCTCCGCGGTCGCGACCGTCCACGGCTCGCTCACGCGCGTGAGCCAGTGACCGCGGCCGGATTCGTCGACTTCCTGCGCCGCGAGCTCGCGCCCACGCCTGGACGGGGTGGCGCGACCTTCCGGCTGACCTTGGCCTGCGTGATCGCGACGATCCCGATCCTGACGCACCACATCCCCCATGCGCTCGTGGCGCTGATCATGACGTATCTCATCACCCAGGAGGATACGGCAGCGACCTTGCTCGGCTCGATCCTCGGCCTGGCCGGCGCCACGCTGGGTCTGGGCTCAGCGCTACTGGCCTTGCGGATCTCGATCGATATCGCATGGCTGCGCATCGCGTTCTTCGTGGCCTTTCTGTTCGTCGGCCTGTTTCTCAAGCGCGTGCTGGTCGTCGGCGCGCTGGGATCCGCGATCGGTCTGCCGGCCGCGCTCGTGATGATGCTTCCGGACGTGGCGCCGCTGCCGCCCGAGGGTCTCGTCGAGTTCGCGCTATGGTTGTGGTTGTGCCTGGCTCTTGGACTCTCGGTCAACCTCGGTGTGCTGCTCCTGCTCGCGCCGGGCGACCCGTTGACCTTGCTTCGGCGTGAGCTCGACACGCGCCTGCGCGTCGTCGAGGATGTCCTTCGTGGGCTGAGCGGCGGAAGCGCGCTCACGCCAGCGCCGATGGTCTCGCTCGACTCGCTCGCGACAGCCGGCATGACCCGTCCACTGGCGCTGCTCAAGACGGCCTCCCTCGTGAACTCGCGAGCCTGGGAGCGCCACGAGGCACTCGCCGCGACCATCACCCTGGTCGACCGATTGGTCACCGACGCCGGCGCGCTGCGGACTCTCTTGTCGTCGGCGCCGGCCGTGCTGGTGCGCGAGTCGCTCGAAAGAGTCGCGGATGGCTGCGCCCGTGCGCGCCATGCGCTCGCCGCACAACGCTGGCCCGAGTCCGTGGAGGAGGCGGTTCGCCCCAGGGTCGTCGATCTCGGCGCGGCCGAGCTGCCGCCTCTGGCCGACATGGCGCGCACGCTCGAGCAGCTCGCGGTCGCCGCCAGCGTCGAGTCGCCGAGCCGTACGACGAAGGAGGCAGGGCGGCGTTTCCTGCTGCCCGACGCGACGACAAACCCCGAGTACGTGCGATTCGCCGTGAAGGGCACTCTGGCCGCTCTGATCTGCTACGTCCTGTTCATCGGTTTCGACTATCCCCAGATCTACACCTCCGTGATCACCTGCTTCGTCGTGGCCCTGTCGACCATCGGGTCCAGCAACCAGAAGGGGCTCCTGCGCTTCGGGGGCGCGGCTGTCGGCGGTGTGCTGGGCTTGTTCGCCCTCGTGTACGCATTTCCGAACATCGATGGTATCGGAGGATTCTGGCTCGTCTTCGCGAGCGGCACCGCAGTGGCCGGGTGGATCAACTTCGGCTCGCCCCGGATCTCCTACGGCGGCTATCAGACCGGGCTCGCCTTTTACAAGGCGACGCTCCAGAAGTTCGGCCCTGCGGCCAGCGCCACCGTGGTACGCGATCGGCTCATCGGCGTCGCCTTCGGCCTGATCGTGTTCGGCATCGTGGAGCACCTGCTGTGGCCGGTCCGGGCGGCGGATCGCATGCACGCGCGGCTGGCCGACGTGCTTCGCTCGCTCGCCGCGCTCGCTCGCGTGGCCTCACGGCCACATGACGATGGCGGCGACATAGATGCGCGGCGGGGCTTGATCTCGCAGCAGGTGACGGACGTGCAGGGATTCATCGAGTCCTCGAAGTTCGAGACGGGCGCGGGCGCTGCCGATGCGCAAGCCGTTCAACAGCTCACCGGCGACGCCCAGATGGTATTCCTCGTCCTGCTGTCGATCGCCCGCCATGCCGAGTCGGCCCCGATGCGCATGGATGCCGTGCGAGCCGCGACAATCCGTGTGGGCGCGGACGCGGCGGCGCTCCTCGAGCGGCTCGCGGAGAGTGTCCAATACGGTGGCGCAAGGACTCGGGTGCAAGGCGATGACGTGCTGACCGCATTCCAGCAGTCGATCGCCGCCCAGGCGGCCGCGGTCGGTGAGGACACGACGAGCCCGGGGGCGGTCGCGCTCTACCGCCAGCTCGCCATCTCGGTGAGTCGAGTCGCCTCGAGCGACGTGCCCTCGATCAGCGCGACCGCGCGATGACGATGACTCCTTCAGCCGAGTTTCGACTGACCAGCGCGGACGGAGTGCGAGTCGCGTGCGCCCGATGGAATGGACGGGGTGGCCGCGTCCCCTGTGCGATCCGCACGAATTCTATCCGGGTGGACGACACGAGATGCTCAATGAGACCAATCGCGACGAAGTCCGGACAGGCCTGATCGGCTGGATCTCTTCGGTTCTGGAACACGGCAAGCTCTATACGGGGGCGAGCTAGCGAAGCGGAGGATCAGCAATGGCGACGACGTTGAGGCATTTGTGGGCGGTCGGGTACGACGACATGAAGCGGGCCAGCGAGGTCCGCGACGAAATCGCTCGCCTGGGCTGGACGCGGAATTCTCTCATCCTCGAGGACGTGGCGGTAGCGGTGCGGCACCCGGACGGATCGTTCACCCTCGAACGAGAATCGTTCCCGGCCGCGTCCAACGTCCTGGGTTGGTCAGCGGTCGGTTTCCTCGCGGGCCTGGTGCTCGGTGTGCCGCTGGTCGGTGCGGCGATCGGCGCGGCGGTCGGGGGCGCCGGCACCGCCGGGGTCATGGCCTCGGCCGGGATCGGTGGCGACTTCGTGAGAGAGGTTCAAGCGCTGATGAAGCCCGGAACCTCCGCCATTTTCGTGCTGGACAGCCAGGGAGACATGGACGTGATCCTCCACGGGATCCGCGGCCTGGGAGGAACGGTGTTGAAGACCAACGTGGACGTGGAGCGGGCGCGATTGATCCAGTCCACTCTGGCCGCGCCTTCGGAGCACGCGACCAAGGCGGATGCCGAGTAGTTGCCACGGAGTTGAAATCGCGCCTCGATCGCGCCATGGCTAAGACGAGACGCAAGGTGTCGATCACGGCGACCGCTTCGGCGCTGCCCGCCAACGGGCGTGTCCCGACGGTACGCCGCGTGAAACGTCGGAGTGGCAAGCGGCGCAGTGGCCTACACGTTGCGCAGTCGCGGGGTCCTGAGCATCTTGCCTGGTATGCCGGCATCACGGTGATGGCGCTATTCGAGGTCATCGAGTGGCCGGTGGCGCTTGTCATCGCAGTGGGCCACGAAATCGCGCATCGATCCCGGAGCAAAGCTCTCCGCGAGCTCGCCGAGGGCATCGAGGCAGGCGGCTGACAGCAGACGTCCGATGAGCGCTTCATGCCAACCGGTGGGCACATGCCGGCCGGCTAGCAGGATGGCGTAGCACCCCGGTTCCTTCCGGCCCAAACACTCGCCCTAAGTGACCGTCGCCGCAGCGAATGCGTCTTGTTTGGGCGGTCGCGGCATTTGGCATCACCGTTGCCCCGACTTCACGTCGTGATGACTACCGCCGCGAGGGTGGCTGCTCCGACGTTGGCCGTCCGGCGCGATGGACCGGACGCAGTCGTGCTCGAATTCGCCGGTGCCTGGTTGAGCGAATGCGGCCTGCTCGAACCGGCCGACGCACTCGGCGAGTTGCGCTCGGGCGCCGTCCATCATCTTTCGTTCGACGCCAGTCGGATCACCGAGTGGGATTCGGGACTCGTCACGTTCGTTCTCAACGCGCTCAGCGAGGCGGCCAAGTCGGGCATCGACACGGACCGCGCCGGGCTCCCGGACGGCGTCCAGCGGCTGGTCGCGCTGGCGCAGGCCGTACCCGAACGGCAGACCGGCCGCAACGACTCGCGCCCGCCATGGTTGGCGCGCATCGGCGCCAGTGCCATCGGGACGGCAACGGCTGTCACGGTGGGACTGACGTTCGTCGGCGAGAGCCTGCTCGCCTTCGGCGCCTTCTTGCGCGGACGCGCGCGGTTTCGTACCTCCGATCTCTTCCTCGTCATCCAGGACTGCGGCCCGCGCGCGCTCGGCATCGTAACGCTGATCAGCTTCCTGATCGGATTGATCCTGGCCTTCGTCGGCGCGGTCCAGCTCCAACAGTTCGGGGCGTCGATCTTCGTCGCCAACCTGGTCGCCATCGCGATGACCCGCGAGATCGGCTGCATCATGACGGCCATCGTCATGTCGGGCCGGACGGGGGCCGCGTTCGCGGCCCAGCTCGGCACGATGAACACGAACCAGGAGATCGACGCGCTGTCCACGCTCGGCATCTCGCCGATGGAGTTTCTGGTGCTGCCGCGGATGCTCGCCCTGATCGGCATGATGCCGCTGCTCACCGTCTACTCGGACCTGGTGGGCATCCTGGGCGGCGCTGTCGTCGGCCTCGGCATGCTGGGTCTGGGACCGGTCGAGTACCTCGAGCAGACCCGCGACGCCGTGCACGTGAGCGACTTCCTGATCGGCATCGCGAAGAGCGCGGTGTTCGGGGTGGTGGTGGCGCTGGCCGGCTGTCTGCGCGGGATGCAGTCGGGGCGCAGCGCCGCCGCCGTCGGCCTGGCCGCGACCTCGGCCGTAGTGACGTCGATCGTGTTGCTCATCGTCCTGGACGGGATGTTCGCGGTGATCCTCAATGTCGTCGGCTTCTGACCAGGCCCCGCGCATCCACGTGAGCGGTCTGACGATGGCGTACGGGAGCTTCGTGATCCAGCGCGACCTGGACTTTGTCGTCGAGCGGGGCGAGGTGTTCGTCATCATGGGCGGCAGCGGGTGCGGCAAGAGCACGCTGCTCAATCACATGGTCGGCCTCAAGCAGCCGGCGCGGGGCGACGTGGTCTACGACGGCGAGAGCTTCTGGGGCTCGCCGCCCGAGGCACGGGACGGCTTGCGGCGGCGGCTGGGCGTGTCCTTCCAGGCCGGGGCGCTCTGGAGCTCGATGACCCTCGCCGAGAACGTCGGCCTGCCGCTCCAGACGTTCACGCGGTTACCGGCACGCCAGATCCGCGAGATCGTGTCGCTGAAGCTGGCGCTCGTGGGCCTGGCCGGCTACGAGGAGTTCTATCCCTCCGAGGTCAGCGGCGGGATGCTCAAGCGGGCCGGCGTGGCGCGTGCCATGGCGCTCGACCCGGACATCCTGTTCTTCGACGAGCCGTCGGCCGGGCTCGATCCGATCAGCTCGCGCAGGCTCGACGACCTCATTCTGGAGCTGCGCGATAGCCTCGGCGCCACCATGGTGGTCGTCACGCACGAGCTGGCGAGCATCTTCACCATCGCGGACAACGCCGTGTTCCTCGACGCCGAGACACGGACCATGATCGCCTACGGCAATCCCAAGACGCTGCGCGACGAGAGCCCGAACCCCACGGTGCGGACGTTCCTGCGGCGCGGCGCGGTGGATGCCGCGGCAGGAGGTGCCACCGTATGAGTGTGCGCGCCAACCCGACCGTCATCGGCGCCTTCGTCCTCGGCGCCACCATCGTGCTCGTGGCCGGCCTGCTGTTCTGGGGCGGCACCGGTCTGTTCAAGCAGAAGTTTCGCTACGTGATGTATTTCGACTCCGCGGTGACCGGCCTCCAGAAGGGCGCGCCGGTGTTGATGCGGGGTGTCCGGATCGGCGAGGTGAAGGACGTGCAAATCCGCTGGGGCAAATCGCTGGTCGGAGTCTATGTCGATATGGAACCAGACAACTTACGAGGTGTCCCGCCTCACGACATCCACGCCGCGATCCAGACCGCGATCAAGGAGCGCTCCTTTCGTGCCCAGCTGAGGGCGCAGAGCTTCGTGACGGGCGTTCTCTACGTCGCGATCGACGAATTCCCCGGCACGCCCGTCGTGCTGCGCGGCCTCGACCCCTCGGTGCTCGAGATGCCCACGGTCCCGACCGATCTCGAGAAATGGGAGGCGAAACTCGAACGGCTCAGCGATACGGTCGCGGCGCTGCCTCTCCAGGAGATCGCGCGGTCCGTGTTGGGCACGGTCGAGGAAGCGCGCCGGCTCCTGAAGTCTCCGGAAGTCGCGGGCTCGCTGAAGAACCTCGACGCGGCCCTCGCCGACGCCCGCGGCCTGCTCCGGAAGGCGGACACGCTCGCCGGTAACTTGAATGCTCAGGTCGGCCCGCTCTCTACGGACGCGCAGGCCACCCTCAAGTCCGCGCAGGTCGCGCTCGCTGAGGCGCCGGCGCTCCTGCAGGAAGCCCGTCGCCTCGTGGCGAAGATCGACGCACACGCCGATCCGCTGCTCACGTCGCTGGAGAAGACGTCGAACACGGCGGGCGTCACGCTGGAGCGCGCTCAGGTGACCCTGGGCGGTGTCGACGGGACGCTCAGTCAGGACTCCGCGCTCGGCTATGAGCTCGGCAAGGCCCTGCTCGAGGTTCGCGAGACCGTACGGGCCCTCGGATCGCTGGCCGACTTCCTGGAGCGGAATCCGGATGCGCTGGTCTACGGCATCCGCCGTCCCGCCCAAAACGGCCGATGATACGCCATCACGCGAGCCGCGCCGCCGCGCTGCTCTTCACCGCCGGCGCACTGGCCCTGGCTGGCTGCGCGGGGGTCGCGGACCCGACCCGGTATTACGTGCTCTCGTCGGCTCCCGCGGCGCCGGGCGACTCCGCACCCACCGCCATCTCGACCACCGGCGTGGGCATCGGTCCGGTGCTCGTGCCCGGCTACCTCAATCGGACGCAGATCGTCACCCGCGGCGCCAACGACGTCGTCGAGATCTCGACGTACCACCGCTGGGCCGAGCCGCTGGAGAGCGGCATCGCGCAGGTGCTGGCCGACGACCTCGCGATGCAGATCGGCACCGAGCGGATCGCGGTGTTTCCGTGGCGTGGCCGGATTGCCCACGCGCTCGACTACCAGGTGGTCGTCGTGGTGCTGCGGTTCGAAGGCGCGCCGGGCCATCGGGTCACGCTCGACGCGCGCTGGCGCCTCGTCGGCCGGGACGGCCAGGAGCTCGCGCTCAAGCGCTCCACGATCGATGAGCCCGTCGCCGGGGACGGCTATCAGTCGCTCGTCCTGGCGATGAACCGGGTCCTCGGCACTCTGGCGCGTGAGATCGCCGCCGAGATCCGCTCGCGCGCCGACGCGCGGGCTTCCAGGAGATGACAGCGTCCCAGAAGTCCATTTTCCGAAGCTCGACAGCGGTGTCAATTTACGCGGGAGAGTAGACATGCTGAGGATTACGGTTCAGCCGGAGCCAGACCGAATCCGCCTCAAGCTCGAGGGCGATCTCTCGGGGATATGGGTCACCGAGGTGGAGGAATCCTGGCTCGCGACCTACTCGATCCGCGGCGATCGCCCCCTCTACCTCGACTTGACGGACGTCATGCATGTCGACCGGGCGGGGAGGTACCTTCTAGGCCTCATGCGGTGCGGCGGCGCTCACTTGATTGCCTCGGGAGCTCAGATGACGGAGCTGGTACGAACGATCAAAGACAAGTGGCCAGGTCCGGAGACACCAACATGAGTAGATCTCGGGGGAATGTTCGCAAGGTGCTCTTGGCTCGCTCCCGATGGGCGGTCTTGCTGGTCGCGGCATTTGGGGCAGCCGCGCTCACGGGATGCGGCGAAAAATCCGGCGCATCGGCGACACCGCCACCAGCCGCGGTCAGGGTCGAGCCAGTGATCGAAAAGGACGTGCCGATCTCGGCGGAGTGGGTGGGAACGCTGGTCGGATACGTCGACGCCCAGATCCGCGCCCGGGTCGCCGGACATCTCGTGAGCCAGGCCTACCAGGAAGGCTCGCTCGTCAAGACTGGAGATCTCCTGTTCCAGGTGGATCCGCGACCATTCCAGGCGGCCCTCGAGCAGGCCGACGCCAGGCTCCGCTTGGCGGAATCGCAGCTCAGCCAGGCCAGGGCGCAGGTGACCGCGAGTCAGGCACAGGTCGAGCAAGCGACCGCCTCGGTCGCCCAGGACGAGGCGCAGGTCAAGCGGGCGGAGGCGACTCAGCGTAATACGGAGCTCGATGTCGCCCGCTACACCCCGCTCGCCCAGCGTGGGTCGGTCAGTCAGCAGGAGCTCGACAACGCGGTGCAGAACAATCTCGCCAACCTGGCCGCGGTGGCGGCGGCACGCGCTGCGGTGCTCAATTCGCGGGCGAAGGTGACCCAGTCGGAAGCCGCCCTCCAGAAGGCCGGGGCCGACGTGGAGACGCAACACGCGAATATTGCGGCGGCTCGAGCGGCTCTCGATGACGCGCGACTCAACCTCGGCTACACCCGGGTGACGTCGCCGATCGACGGGATCGCCGGATTACGCGGCGCGAACATCGGCGACTTCGTCGGCCCGAGCGATGCCACGCCCCTGACCAGCGTTTCCAAAGTCGATCCGATCTACGCGCAGTTCCCCATCAGCGAGCAGCGGGCGCTGGCCGTGTTCCGGCGCTGGGACGCCGATCCAAAGGCGCCTCGGAGCATCGAGCTACAGCTGATCCTTTCCGATGGCAGCGTCTACCCCACGCCGGGGAGGGCGGCCGTTCTGGATCGCCAGGTGGACGTGAGCACCGGCACGGTGCTCGCGCGAGGTGTCTTTCCCAATCCAGGCAACGTGCTGCGCCCGGGGCAGTACGCGAAGATACGGGCCGTGGTCGAGGTAAAGAAGAATGCGATCCTCGTTCCCCAGCGGGCCGTGCAGGACGTTCAGGGAGTGCACCAGGTGGCCGTCCTCAAGGCCGACGACACGGTCGACGTCCGGGCGGTCCAGGTCAATGAGCGCGTTGGATCTTTGTGGGTCGTCACGCAGGGGTTGAAGCCTGGCGAGCGGGTTGTCGTCGAGGGTGGCGACCGGGTAAGAGCCGGTCAGAAGGTCCGGCCTGAGGCGAGCGCTCCGTCGGCGCCGGGCCCGACGAAGTAGGCGCCACGATGGCGAAGTTTTTCATCGATCGGCCCATCGTCGCCATGGTGATCTCCATTCTCATGGTGATCGTCGGCCTCGTCGCGATGGTGCAGCTTCCCATCGCGCTCTATCCGAACATCGCACCGCCGGAGATTCTGCTCACCGCGCGCTACCCCGGCGCCGATGCCGTGACGCTCGAACAGTCCGTGGCCACGCCCGTCGAGCAGCAGATGAGCGGCGTGGACAAGATGCTCTATATGTATTCGCTCAACCAGGCCGCCGGCAGTCAGATGCAGCTGCGCGTCGACTTCGACGTCACCACCGACCCGAGCGTCGACCAGGTGCTGACGAATCTCAGATACTCGCAGGCCGTCTCCCAGCTGCCGCCCGACGTGGTGAACCAGGGCGTCACCATCATCAAGTCGGTCACGAGCCCGCTGGGCCTCTTCGTGCTGTACTCGCCGAAGGGCACGTACGACGCGCTGTTCCTCGCGAATTACGCGTACGTCAACATCAACGACCCGATGACGCGCGTGCCCGGCATCGGTCAGGTGCAGATCTTCGGCGCCTCGCAGTACGCCATCCGGCTCTGGGTCAACCCCGACACGCTGGCGAAGCTCGACATCACCGTGAACGAGATCGCCAGCGCGTTGCAGGCGCAGAACACCGTGAACCCTGCCGGCCAGCTCGGCGGCGATCCGGTGCCCCCCGGCCAAGAGTTCACGTACACGGTGCTGGCGCAGGGGCGTCTCGCGAGCCTCTCCGAGTTCGAGAATGTCGTGGTGCGCGCGCGTCCGGACGGTGCGCTCGTCCGGGTGAAGGACGTCGCCCGCGTGGAGCTCGGCGCGCAGAACTACATCCGGCGAGGCCGCCTGAACGGCCAGCCGGCCGCGATCGTCGCGGTCTACCAGCTGCCCGGCTCGAATGCCATCGACGCCATGCGGGGCGCGACGAAGCTGATGGACGAGATGAAGAAGCGATTCCCCGCCGACCTGGACTACGTGACGGCGCTCGACACGACGCTGGCGGTCAGCGCGGGAATCCGGGAGATCGCGAAGACGCTCGTCGAGGCGCTCCTCCTCGTCGTCCTCGTGGTCTTCATCTTCTTGCAGGGGTTCCGCGCGACGCTGATCCCGCTGCTGGCGGTGCCGGTCGCGCTCGTCGGCGCCTTCATGGTCTTTCCGCTGCTGGGATTCTCGATCAACACGCTGTCGCTCTTCGGCCTCGTGCTGGCCATCGGCCTCGTCGTCGACGACGCCATCGTCGTGGTGGAGGCCGTCGAGCAACACATCGAGCAGGGGCTCTCCCCGCGCGACGCCGCGTTGAAGGCGATGGACGAGGTGTCGGGACCGGTCGTAGCCATCGCCCTCATCATGGCAACGGTGTTCATCCCGACGGCGTTCATCCCCGGCATCACCGGGCGGATGTACCAGCAGTTCGCCGTCACCATCGCGGTGTCCGTGCTCATCTCGGCGTTCAACGCGCTCACGCTGAGCCCGGCGCTCTCGGCGCTGCTCCTGCGGCCCCGGCGCGAGATGCGCGGCCCGCTCGGGTGGTTCTTCCGTGGCTTCAACCGCGTCTTCGAGCGGGTGATGGGTGGGTATCTCGAGGGG
>QHSQ01000366.1 GCA_003221615.1 Candidatus Rokuibacteriota bacterium
GAGATCACGTCGCCGGCGCGCAGCGACATGAAGCGGCTCACGTAGGCGATCAGCGACGCGACCGAGAAGATCATCTTGCCGGTGTTGCCGTCCTGGCGGCGCTCGCCGTTCACCGTGGTCCACAGTGTCATCGCCTGCGGATCGCCGGCTTCGTCGACTGTGACGAGCCACGGGCCCGTCGGGCCGAAGGTGTCGGCGCTCTTGCCCTTGGTGGTGGTGCCGCCGTGCTCCATCTGGAACGCGCGCTCGGAGACGTCGTTCACGAGGCAATAGCCGGCGACGTAGCGGAGCGCGTCGGCCTCCTCGACGTAGCGCGCGTCGCGTCCCAGCACCACGCCGAGCTCGACCTCGTAGTCGAGCTTCGCCGCGCCGCGCGGCCGCACGATGGGATCGTCGGGGCCGCAGACCGCGCTCGGCGCCTTGATGAACAAGGTCGGCTCCTTCGGCAGCGCCATGCCCACCTCGGCCGCGTGGTCGGTGTAGTTGAGCCCGATGCAGACCATCTTGCCCATGCCTGCCAGCGGACAGCCCAGGCGCGGGCGGCCACGCACGACCGGGAGCCGCGCGAGGTTGACGGAGCGCAGCTTCTTCAGCATCGCCGGAGCGAGCGCCGCCGGCGTCACGTCCTTGATCACGCGTCCGAGATCGCGGAGCTTGCCGTCAGCGTCGATCGCGCCCGGACGCTCGAAGCCGGGTCGGCCGTACCGTACGAGCTTCATGTCAGTCGCCTCCCATGCATGCCGCGCTCCGATCGCCGTCCCGGACGCCTCACGCGTACCGGACGCCGATGATCTCGCCGACCAGCGCGGGCTTGTCCTGCCCTTCGATCTCGACCGTCATCTCGGAGCTCACCCGCACGCCGTTGCCCGGAACCTCCTCGGCGCCGGTGATGCGCTGGCGCACGCGGATGCGCGCCCCGGCCTGGACCGGCGAGATGAAGCGAACCTTGTTCGAGCCGTAGTTGATGCCGCGGCTCCGCTTGGTGACCTCGAGCAGGGTCGCGGCCATTCGCGGCACCAGGGACAGGGTCAGGTAGCCGTGGGCGATCGTCTTGCCGCCGGGCATCTCGCGCTTCGCCCGCTCGACGTCGACGTGGATCCACTGGTGATCTCCGGTCGCCTCGGCGAACTTGTCGATCATCGCCTGATCGACCGTCATCCACTCCGACGGGCCGAGCTCGCGTCCGACGAGCTTCAGGAGATCCTTGGGATACTCGACTTTGAGCGTGGTCATCTCTTCCTCCTGGAATCAGGTGCTCGCGCGCGGGGGCACGGCCCACGCCATCTCCGTCGAGTGGCGCGCCTCGAACTCACGAATCTGCTCCTCGAAGCCCAGCGTCAGCCCGATCTCGTCCCGGCCGGTGAGGAGCATCTCCTTGCGAAACGCGTCGACCTCGAAGCGATGCTGGGCGCCGTCGGGCGCCGTCACGGTCTGCGACTCGAGATCGACCGTGAGCGTGGCGCCGGGCTCGGCGTGGAGTCGACGCCGGAGCTGCGCGACGACGTCGGCCGGCAGGATCACCGGCAGCAGGCCGTTCTTGAAGCAGTTCTGATGGAAGATGTCGCCGAGGCTCGGTGCGATCACCGAGCGAAACCCGTACGCCGCCAGCGCCCACACCGCCGCTTCGCGCGAGGAGCCGCAGCCGAAGTTCTCGGCGGCGACCACGATCCGGGCTCCGCGGTACGGCGGCTGGTTCAGGACGAAGTCGGGCCGCTCGGCGCCGTCGCCACCGAAGCGCACGTCGTGAAACAGGAAGCTCGAGTACTCGGGAACGCTCCGGTCCTTGCGGAGGAAGCGCGCCGGGATGACGCGATCGGTGTCGACGTTCGCGAGATCGATCGGCGCGCCGACGGCGGTGACGCGCGTGAAGGGTTCCATCTCAGGCCCCGAGCGTGCGGACGTCGGTGAGTCGGCCGGTGACGGCGGCGGCGGCGGCCATCGCGGGCGACATGAGGTGCGTCCGGGCCCCCTGGCCCTGGCGTCCCTCGAAGTTACGGTTCGACGTGGACGCGACGCGCTCACCGGCGCGGGCGGTCTCGCCGTTCATCCCGACGCACATCGAGCAGCCGGCCTCGCGCCACTCGAAGCCCGCGTCGACGAAGACGCGGTCGAGGCCTTCCGCTTCGGCGGCACGCTTGACTAGCCCCGACCCCGGCACGATCCACGCCGGCACCACCGCGCGGCGCCCCTTCGCGATGCGCGCCGCGGCGCGCAGGTCGTCGAGCCGGCTGTTGGTGCACGAGCCGATGAACACGCGATCGACCGTGATGTCGCCGAGCGGCGTGCCCGGGCTGAGCCCCATATAGGCGAGCGCGCGCGTCATGCTCTCGCGCCGCCCGGCGTCGGCAATGGCCGCGGGATCGGGGACGCGCCCGGTGATCGGCAGCGCGTCCTGCGGGCTCGTTCCCCAGGTGACGGTCGGCGCGATCTCGCTCGCGGCCAGCTGCACCTCGCGGTCGAACGTTGCCCCGGCGTCGCTCGGCAGCGCCTTCCACTCGGCCAGCGCTTGCCGCCACGCCTCGCCGCTCGGAGCCAGCGGCCGGCCTTCGATGTAGGCGTAGGTCGTCTCGTCGGGCGCGATCATGCCGGCGCGCGCCCCGGCCTCGATCGACATGTTGCAGACGGTCATGCGCTCGTCCATGGACATAGCCCGGATCGTCGAGCCCGCGTACTCGATGGCGTGGCGCACGCCGCCGCCGGCGCCGATCTTCGCGATGATCGCGAGGATCACGTCCTTGGCGTTGACGCCGGGCCCCAGCCGCCCCTCGACCGAGATCCGCATGGTCAGGGGCTTCTTCTGCCACAGGGTCTGCGTGGCCAGCACGTGCTCGACCTCGCTCGAGCCAATCCCGAACGCGAGCGCGCCGAACGCCCCGTGGGTGGCCGTGTGCGAGTCGCCGCAGACGAGCGTGATGCCCGGGACCGTCAGCCCCTGCTCAGGGCCGATGATGTGCACGATGCCGCGACGGGGATCGCCGACACCGAAGTAGAGAATGCGCCGCTCGGCGGTGTGACGCCCGAGCGCCTCGACCATGTCCCGGGTCTCGGCGTCGGCCGTCGATGAGCCGGGCGAGGTCAGAATGTAGTGATCGGCCGTCGCGAAGCTGAGGTCAGGGCGGCGCACCGTCCTCCCGCTCCGCGCCAGCCGCCCGAACGCGGCGGTCGTGCCCTCGTGGAGCAGGTGGCGGTCGATATAGAGGAGCACGTGCCCGCCCGGGCCTTCGGCCACCACGTGGCGGGCCCAGATCTTCTCGAACATCGTGCGCGCTGTGGTCCGCGCGGCCGGCCGTCGCGGGGCTGGGGCCCCGCCGGCCGAGGCGTGGCTTTCCGTTGTGGACACCGAGGCGCTCTCCCGGCCGGAAGAGTACTCGGTGGCCCAGAGCACCTCAACTACTAATTGCGCTTGGTCTCCTCGGCCGCGACGCGCATCCCTTCTTTCAAGCCGTCCGGCGGGCTCACGACGAGTCGCTCGCTGCCGCTGAGCCCGGCGACGATCTCGACCGAATTTCCAAGGTCGCGGCCGAGCTGCACGGCCAGGTAGTGCACCGTGCCGTCACGGCGCACATCGACGACCTGCGGCCCGGAGGAGCGCGCGAGCAGCGTGGTAGCGGGCACGACCCACATGGCGTCCACGGGCGCGAGGCTGAATTTCACCTGCGCGTACATGCCGGGCATGAGCGCGCGTTAAGCGCCAGTCGAACGATCCACATGAGACAGAATCCTCCCGTTCCCCTGTTGATGCCGGGACACCGCCGGGCGATTCGTCGGTGCAACGCGTGTCAGCGGACTGACGAAGTGTTCGAGCCGTTCAGGCAGAAAGCCCGATCGATCGCGCGGATGGCGCTACGTCAACGCGGCACCGAGCCGGAGCGCCGGCGCGCGATGCGCGCGAGCCGATCGAGCACGTGCCGAAGCAGTGGACGCTTGCGCCCATCGGCGGCGTTGGCCGGTCGGGACGTCGAGACCGCCCGCCTGCTCGGTCAGATCCATCGCCCGGGCGACGCGGACGTCGTTCAGGATCGTCTCGGGCCGACACGCGCGCAGCTCCTGCATCGTGATCGTCACCGCGTCGGCAGGCGCCTCCGGCGCGAACAGGACCTTCTTCACCATCGAGAAGAAGAGGAGCCGGCGCAACGGCCCCGGCAGATACGCGACGAGCCGTTCACCGACACTGTCCACGAGCGGAAGCTTCACGCAGCTCGCGATCAGCACGAGGCCTCGCACGAGGTCGGGCCGCCGCGCGGCGAGCGCGATCGCGATCGAGCCACCGAGCGAGTGACCGATGACGACGCTTGGGCCTCTCTCGAGCGCGCTCAAGAAGTCGGCGACGGCGGCGGCGTGGGCCTCGACGCTCGCCGCCGGCGCCGGATCGGATTCCCCGTGTCCCGGCAAATCGAGCGCGACCATGCGGAGCGCGCCGCCCAGCTCCTGAAGCTGGCGAACCCAGGAGCGGGCGGTCATGCCCGAGCCGTGGATCAGGAGCGCCGGTCGACCGTCAGGACCGCCGGCGGTCAGATAGGAGACGCGGCGGCGACCCGACAGCTCGATGAAGCTGCGCAGAATATCGTGTCCGCGCTAGCCGGACGTTCGCGCGACTCGCACGATGGTGATGCGCCCCTCCTGCGCGAGACGTCCAAGTAGTGAAGTCACCGCTTCGGTCGACATCCCGATCTTCTGACTCAGCTCTCCGGGCGTCATTGACTCGTAACCGATAAAGCAGTTGACGATTTCGTCGTCGAGATCGCGCCACCAATCCGTCATCACTTGTCTCCCGCCTGGGCTCCGTCGGCCCGCTACCAGTCGAGCACGAGTATTCGTGCTCGATCGTTCGAGCACGACGCGTGCCAACGATCCACCAGATCGAGATCGTCGCGCTAAGTGCGGTCAGGAACGACGGTTCGCTCGGCGGTCGGGTGAGTCGCGCCTTCGCTTGAGCGCGCCGCGATGCCGATTAAACAGGCAGGTGCTCGAGCGCACACCCGGCCACGTTACAAATGTGGGCGGCCTCCGTGGGGCCGCGCCGATCGGAGATCGCGGCCCTCTCGATCGCGATCTCGGTCGATGCAAGAAGATCGTCGATGCGATCTCTGGCCGTCGCCGTGATCAGGAAGTACTCGTTCGCGTCCATCATGCCATCATGCTGCGCCACTGCCGGCGCCGCGCGCCTCCGCGCCGGGCGAGCGAGGAGAAGCCTCGCCCGCCCGGCTCCGCTTCAACCGCGCGGAGCCTGGATGTCCTCGTTGCTCTGGCGCGGCGACTGTAGCTCGCTGGTGCGCGGCGCCTGGATGTCCTCGGACGGTTTCGGCGAGGCGCTCGCGACAGCCGCGAGCAGCGCGGTTCCCAAGAAGATTGCCAGTGCGGTCGTACGCTTCATGTTCTTCGTCCTCCTTCGTCGTCTTGTTCGAGCCGATCAGGCGCTAGAGCAGGGGACGTGCCAGACTCGAACTCGATGAAATCATTGAGGACGCGTACCCGGCGATCTCTCGCGCGAGTTCCAAGCCGAAACGCCGGGTTCACGCTGAAACCCGGCGCGCGAGCGCGGGCGCGTGTCGGCTGATCGGTTCCGCAGTGGAACGGCGTTTCGAAGTGGAACGCTCGGGGGTCGATTTCTCCTGATTCGACGCGGGCCAGCGCGTGGCATGCGATTTGCCATACAGCGTAGACTGAACTGGAGGTCGTGATGCCGGCGCCGCTGATCCTGACGTTCGTCTCGACGGTCGCGTTCGCAGTTCAGCTCTTGATCTTCGCGTACCTCTATTCGTCACATCGGGTGCGCTTCTTCCAGTACCTGCTCCTGGCGTGGGGCGCCTATACGCTGTCCAAGGGCCTCAAGCTCGTGGACGTGCTCGTCCTGGGTGTCGATCATCCGAGCTTCGTCACCGACCTGACCACCGTGGCCGCGGTCGGTTTCACCCTGGCGGCCGCCTTCGCGCATCGCTGGAGTTATCGGCTCAACGCGCGGGACGTTCTGATCGGCACCGCCGTCGCGGTCGGCTTGACCCTGGCCGGCGACGTGAGCGTCGACGAGACTCAGCGGGCCGTGGGCATCACGCTCGGCGTCGTCCAGATGGCCGCCGGCTTCCTGTTCTGGCCTTTCCAGAGCCGCATGACCCGCTTTCGCGGCGAACGGCTCCTGGCCGGATTCCTCACGCTCTGGGGCGTTCACCGCATCGCGACGCAGTTCGTGAGCATGGTTCCGGGCTCGACCAGCTACCTCACGGTGCACGCCGTGTTCATCCTGCTGTACTTCCTCTCGACCTTCGCCGTGATCATCATGGTGCTCGAGCGGGCCCGCAGCGACAGTGAGCGGCTCCACGCGCGCCTGCGGGAGGCCGAGCGCCTGGCGACGGCGGGAGAGCTCGCCGCCGGCATGGCCCACGAGATCCGCAATCCGCTCGCGGCCATCCTGAACGCGACCGCCCTCTTGACCGAGGAGACCGGGCTCACGCCCGACGAGCGCGCGTCGACGCTCGCCGCGCTCCGGACCGAGGCGCGACGGCTCAACCGGATCCTGTCCGACTTCCTCCAGTTCGCGCGCCCCCAGCAGGCCCGGCGTGCGCCGGGCGACATCCGCGAGGTGGTCCAGCACGTGAGCTCGCTGATCCGCGAGGACCGCTCGCGCGCGCCGCGTGTGGACGTCCGCGTGGCGGTCGACCCGGCCGTCCCGCGCTTCGCCTTCGACCGCGACCAGGTCACCCAGGTGCTGTGGAACGTCGCGCTCAACGCCGTCGAGGCGATGAACGGGCGCGGTCGCCTGTCGCTCGAGGTCAACCGGCGAAACGGCGACGTCGCGCTCTCGGTCAGCGACACCGGCGCCGGGATCGCCGCCGAGAACCTTCCGCGCGTGTTCGAGCCGTTCTACACCGGCAAGCCGAACGGCAGCGGGCTCGGGCTCACGATCGCCGAGCGCATCGTGGGCGCTCACGGCGGGCGGATCGAGATCGACTCCGAGCTCGGCCGCGGAACGCGGGTGACGCTCCTGTTTCCGCTCGCGGCCGTATGACGATGGCGCACTTGCTGGTGGTAGACGACGAGCCCTCGGCGCGGAGCACTCTGGCTCTGCTGCTCAAGAAACGCGGTCACCGAGTGCTCGAAGCCGAAGGCGTCGCGTCGGCCACGAAGCGGCTCGCGGAAGAGGTGTTCGATCTCGTGGTGACCGACCTCCGCATGCCGGACGGCGACGGGCTCGACGTGCTGCGGGCGGCCAAGATGCAGACTCCCGCGACCGAGGTAATCCTCCTGACCGCGTACGCGGAGTGGAAGTCCGCCAAGGAGGCGATCCGCCTCGGTGCCCTCGACTACTTCGAGAAGGGTCAGGAGCCCGACGAGCTCTATCACCGGATCGACAAGGCGCTGGCCGGGCGCGCGCTGCGCCGCGAGAACGAGAATCTGCGCGCCCAGCTCCGGGAGCGCTATGGGTTGCCCGGGCTCATCGCGCAGTCGCCGGCCATGCACACCGTGCTCGATCTCGTCGAGCGCGTGGCCCCTACGGACGCCACCTTGCTGATCCAGGGCGAGTCCGGCACCGGCAAGGAGGTCATCGCCAAGGCCGTGCACCACGCGAGCGCGCGCGCGGCGCGCCCGTTCGTCGCCGTGAACTGCGGCGCCGTGCCGGAGACCTTGCTCGAGTCCGAGCTGTTCGGCTACATGCGCGGCGCCTTCACCGGCGCCGCGGTCTCCAAGCTCGGCCTTTTCGAGGAAGCCGACGGCGGCACGTTATTCCTGGACGAGATCGCCGAGATGCCCGCCGCGCTGCAGGTCAAGCTCCTGCGCGCGCTGCAGAGCGGTGAGGTGCGCCGGCTCGGCGCCACCCAGTCGACCACCATCGACGTGCGCGTGATCGCGGCCACCCACGGCGACCTGTCGGCGCTGCTCGCCCAGGGGAGCTTTCGCGAGGATCTGTTCTATCGCCTGAACGTCATCCAGGTGGTCCTGCCGCCGCTCCGCGATCGGCGCGAGGACATTCCGGCGCTGGCCGAGCATTTCCTCGCGCGCTCCGGCGGCAAGCTGGGTCGCGAGCTGCGGCTCGCCCCCGAGACGGTGGAGCGGCTGCTCCGCTACGCGTGGCCGGGCAACGTGCGCGAGCTGGAGAACGCGATCGAGCGCGCGGCCATCCTGGCTCGCGGCGACATCGTCGAGCCGACGGACCTGCCGCCGCACGTGTCGGCGGGCCTGCAGCTCGGCCCCTCGCCCCAGCTACCGCGGCAAACGACGCTCGCCGAGGCCGAGCGCGTGCACATCCTCCAGACCCTAGAGCGCTTCGGACGCAACCACTCGAGCGCCGCCGAAGCGCTCGGGATCGGACGCACCACGCTCTGGAGGAAGCTCAAAGAATACGGGATCGATCGCTAGTTCCCGGCCGGGAGAAGCCCCGGCGGCGACCCCCGTATCGCATCTGACGCTACCCTGTCACTTCTACACGCCCCAGGCCCGTCGCTTCGATCAGCGATCTGGTAAGCGCACGATTCTATTGCCCGCTCGTGTTGGCCAGCTTTTTGATACCGCGCATGATATGCGGACGCTGGCTCGCCTGTGGGCGGGAAGATTGCTCGGGGCGTTACGAATCCCGGGCGTCATCGTCAGTCAGACCTACGACGCGCAAATCACGCACGCAACGGTGCGAGTGTACCTGGGGCCGCTGTTCTCGGTCGTGAGCGTGAACGGCCTGGACATCTATTTTCACCGGCTGACCGGCAAGATCGATGGGGTCGGGTTCAGCGCCCCCACGGATTGCAGATCGGACGAAGTCCGCTGACCAGCTCGTCTTGCCGCCAGGCTCGCCTCGGGGAAGGAATGAGCTCGTAGCTGAAGGTCAGGTCCGGGATCACGGAGATGCAGGCGTTGGGCCCGTCCAGATGCTGGAGCAGTTGCTCGCGGATATTCTCGCCCTCACCGATGTAGACCCACGTCGTCTTCGAATGGAGCACATACACGCCCGACCGTTCCGGCGCGTTCAGGAGGACGGATGCCCGACTGAACGTGTAGCTAGTCGGGTTGGCCCACGGCACCATGCTGCTCTCCCGCTGCTCGGCTGACGGACTTATCCATGCTTCGGCCATTCTTGGTATTGCCGCACCGTTGTCAATCAGGGATTTCCCTCAAGAGCTGACCGATTGGGGCGATGGATCCGCGCCCGCGGCTCGACGTCTCGGGCTCTGAATGAGCCGCATAGACGGGCTGTCGTGGTATGTCCGTGGTATGAGAGAAGCCGATGAGAGGCGTATCGGAAGGCTCACGCGCCGGGAAGTTCTGGGCCTGATGGCGGCGGCCGCTGCGCTGCCGTCCGGGGCCGGTGCCGCGTCTCACACGCTACGTCGCCCTGTCCCGTCCAGCGGCGAGATGATTCCGGTGGTCGGCCTCGGCACCTGGCGGGTGTTCGACGTCGGCGGCTCGCCGAGCGAGCGCGGACCGCTCAAGGACGTGCTCAAGAGCCTCGTCGAGCTCGGCGGGCGCGTGGTCGACTCGTCGCCGATGTACGGCGCGGCCGAGTCGGTCGTCGGCGATCTGGCGTCGGAGCTCGCGATCACCGACAAGCTGTTCCTCGCCACCAAAGTCTGGACGAGCGGACGTGACGCCGGCGTGGCGCAGATGGAGCAGTCGCTCAAGCGGCTGCGCGCCCAGCGGCTGGACCTGATCCAGATCCACAACTTGCTCGACTGGCGAACACATCTTCGCACGCTGAGAGAATGGAAAGCGGCCGGGCGCATCCGCTACCTCGGTGTCACGCACTACACCGCGAGCGCCTACGACGAGCTCGAGCGCGTGCTGCGCGCTGAAGCCCTCGACTTCATCCAGGTCAACTACTCGCTCGGCGAGCGCGAGGCCGAGCGTCGCATCCTGCCGCTGGCCCGCGACCGCGGGGTCGCCGTGCTCGCCAACCGTCCCTTCGCCGAGGGCGACCTCTTCCGGCGCGTGCGCTCAGAGCCGGTGCCGCCGTGGGCCGCCGAGTTCGACTGCGACAGCTGGGCCCAGTTCTTCCTGAAGTGGATCCTGGCTCACCCGGCCGTCACCTGCGCGATCCCGGGAACGAGTCGGCCGCAGCACCTGGTCGACAATCTCAAGGCGGCCGTCGGCAAGCTGCCCGACGCCGCGACCCGCGATCGGATGGCCGCGCACATCCGCTCGGCCTGACCGCGACTCGCAGCCTGACCGGGCCGACCGTTTCGTCGAGAAACGTGGTGTTCCGTTTGGAAACGCGCGCGCGGCGGCGCGTGGCCAACCTCGCGGAAACGCGCGCCTCGGGTATGGCACCGAAGTTGAGTACGTCCATGGGCATGAATACCAGGGGGATGCTCGAACGGTTCACGCCCTTCAAGCGAGACTCGGTGCGGCGCATCGACCGGGTGATCGACTACTTCGGCGAGACTCGGTCGATGCGCGGCCCCCGCGGGGGCCCGAGCCGGCGCGCGCTCTTCTCGAGCCGTGGGCCTCGGCTCACAAGCGCGCCTCAGCTCAGGAGCCGGACCGAGAGCGGCGTCTCCGCGATCGTGTCGCTCTCGGCGCGCAGCCGGTAGCCGCGCGCCGTCGGGCGCGAGGCCACGCAGACCGCGAGGTCGGTGTCGACGAAGTGCAGCGCGGCGCCGTCGTCCGCGGCGTACCCGGCCGGGAATCCGCCGCGCACGAGCCCCTGATACGTCGGGCGCCGGTCCTTCTCGCCGTCGTAGTGAGGGCACGCGCTGCCCGGGAGAAAGCCGAGGCCGTCGCGCAGGGCGGTCAGCGGCCCGAACGAGTCGGTCACCCCGCACTCGAACCAGCAGATCATCCCGGCGCTCACGCCGGTGAGGATCACGCCGCGCTCCCAGGCCTCGCGCATCATCCGGTCGACGCCGTGCACGCGCCACACCGCCAGCATGTTCGCGGTGTTCCCGCCGCCGACGTAGATGATGTCCTGACTCGTGAGGACGCGTTCCATGTCCGTTCGCGGGCGCCCGAAGAGACCCACGTGCGTCGCCTCGGCTCGATCGCCGAACGCCTCGTAGAACTTCGTGATGTACATCGCCGCGTCGCCGCTGGCGGTCGGGACGAAGCAGATTTTCGGACGGGGCTTACCGGTCAGGGCCAGCACGTATGCGTCGAGGGCCGAGCCCTCCGGTTCGACGCTGAAGCTGCCGCCGCCCATCGCGACGATCTGCTTCTTCGCGCGCGAGGCCGTCACGTGCGCGTCGGCTGATGGCCGACCGAGTCGGTGTACTTCTCCAGCTCTTCGGGCGGCAGGTACCGCGCCTCCCACTCGCGGACACGATCGAAGCCCGCGAAGGTGTGCACGTCACCGAGCGGATGCCGCTTGAACCGCTCGGCGAAGCGCTCCTCGGCCAGCGGCCCTTCGTCGCGCAGCGCCACGGCGAGATCGTAGACCGCCTCGATCGTGGCGCGAAAGGTCGCGCCGGGGATGATCGTCACGGCGATGCCGAGCTCCTGCATCTGGGCGAGGCTGAAGCGCGGCGACACGCCGGTCTGGTTGTAGAAGACCGGGCCCTTCACCTCGCGACACACCCGACGCACCTCCTCGATGCTCGTCGGGCCTTCGACGAACGCGAGATCGGCGCCGGCCTCGAGGTAGGCGTTGGCGCGGCGAATCGCCTCGTCGAGCGAGCCACCGGTGGCGCCGCGGGCGTCGGTCCGCGCGACGAGGACGAAGTCCGGATCGAGCTCGCGTCGCACGGCGTCGGCCGCTCGGTACTTGCCGACGGCCTCCTCGATCGGGATCACGCGGCGGCCGGCCACGTGGCCGCACCGCTTGGGGATCACCTGGTCCTCGATGTGGATGCCGGCCACACCGGTGCCGATGTACTCGCGCACCGTCCGCATCACGTTGATCGCGTTGCCGTACCCGTTGTCGGCGTCGGCGATCACCGGCACCGCCACGGCATTCGCGATGTAGCGGGCGTTCAGGTGCATCTCGGTCATCGTGGCCAGCCCGGCGTCGGGCATCCCCAGCAGCGAGAGCGAGGTCCCGTAGCCGGTCATGTAGACGGCCGGGAAACCGACGTCGGCCAGGATGCGGGCGCTGAGCGCGTTGTAGCACCCGGGAACGAACAGCGTCTTGCCGGAGTTCAGGAGCTGTCGGAGCTGCGAGGTCGCGCGCATCGTGTGTCCTCCTGGTTCGACCGGAGGCGCCGGCCGGTACGACGGGTGATACGCGCGCGACCCGCGGGTGTCAAGCCGCCGGGCCTTGACAGACCTCTCCGACCCGCCTACTGTCCCCAAATCACAGTCCGGCAGCCCGGTGCTCGGACCCGGAGGATCGCATGAACACTCGTCGCGACTTCCTGACAGTGACCGCGGGCGCCTTCGCCGGTGCGACGCTCGCCCCTCACCGCGCCGCCGCCGCGCCCAAAGCCATGACCGTCGTCCGCGAGAGCTCGTTCATCAAGCCCTTCGACGACTTCTTCGCCAACACGCTGGCCCCCGAGTACGAGAAGCTCACGGGGATCAAGATCAACTACGAGGCGGTGAGCGTGGGCGGGATGCTCACGCGGCTCACGACGATCGCCGAGACCAAGTCGGGCCCCGAGATGGTCGGCACCGGCGTCAACTGGCCCTGGCTGTTCGATCAGAGCCTCGTCGACCTCAGCGACGTCGCTGCCGAGATCGGCCAGAAGATCGGCCCGTGGCACGACAACGTCTTCCCCGCCGTCGTCGTGAACAAGAAGTGGAAGGCGCTGCCGTGGGGCAACATCGGCCAGCTCGAGGTGTACCGCACCGACTGGTTCAAGGAGGTCGGCGTCACCAAGTTCCCCGACAACTGGGAGGACCTGCTGGCGGCCGGACGATTGCTCAAGAAGAAGGGGCACCCATTCGGCTTCGAGCTCGGGCATGGCTTCGGCGACAACCACGGCTGGCTCTACCCGCTGCTCTGGTCCTACGGCGGTCGCGAGGTCGACAAGGACGGCAAGACCGTGCTGATCGACTCCGACGAGACGGCCAAGGCGGTCGACTTCTGCCGGCGCTTTTACAAGGAGACGATGCTCGAGGACGTGCTGGCGTGGACCGACGTGAGCAACAACAAGGCGTTCCTCGGCGAGCAGATCTCGTGCACCAACAACGCGTCGTCCATCCTCGTCGTGGCCAAGCGGGACTTCCCCGACATCGCGAAGGTTACCGACCACGCGCTCAACCCGCAAGGGCCCAAGGGGCGTTTTCACATCATGCAAGCGGCGTCGCACGCGCTCATGACTCACGCGCCCGACCAGGCGGCGGCCAAGGCCTTTCTCCGGTGGCTCTACGACGACAAGCAGCTCTTCCGCTGGCTCGCCGCCGGTGATGCCTACTATGCGCCGTTCCTCACCGCGTACGAGAACCACCCGATGTGGAATCCGGAGCCCCGCTACCTGCCGTACAAGGAGTCGCTCAAGACGACGCACCTGCACGGGTGGCCGGGGCCGCCGAGCCACGCGATGTCGGAGAGCGTCGCGAAATACGTCGTCGTCGACATGTTCGCCAAGGCGTGCCGCGGCGACTCGACCAAGGACGTCGTCGCAACGGCGGCGGCTCAGCTGAAGCAGATCTACAAAGCGAAGTAGCCGCGATGTCCGTTCGGCCGGCGACGCTCGCGCGCCCCGCTCCCCTCGCCGGCCGGCGGTTCACGCTGCGCGGTTTCCTCGAGCGGGAAGGCGTTTTCGGCTGGCTCATGCTGGGCCCCGGCGTCCTCTTCCTGCTCGCGTTCGTGGCCTACCCGTTCTTCTACGGGATCTTCCTGAGCCTCGAGGAGCGGCGGGTCGCCAGCCAGGGCACCTTCGTCGGCTTCGCCAACTTCGTGACGCTCGCGCACGACGGCGTCTTCTGGCAAATCGTCCGTAACACCCTCGTCTACGTCGCGGTCACGACGGTGCTGAAGCTCACGGGCGGGCTCGGGATGGCGCTGGTCATGAACCAGGCGTTCCGCGGCCGGAACCTCGTCCGCGCGTCCCTGCTGCTGCCCTTCATCGTCCCGACGGCGTTGTCGACGGTCGCCTGGATGTGGATCCTCGATCCCACGTTCAGCGTCGTGAACTGGCTGCTCGTCCACGGTGGCGTCATCACCAGCGGCTACTCGTTCCTCGGCAACTCCACCCTGGCGATGGGTTCGCTGATCGTCGTCAACACCTGGCGCGGCATGCCCTTCTACGGCATTACATTGCTGGCCGGGCTCCAGACGATCTCGGCCGATCTCTACGAGGCGGCCGCCATCGATGGCGCCTCCGGGGTCCAGCGGTTCTTGTACGTCACGTTGCCCGTCATCAAGCCCGTACTGGTCATCGTCACGATGTTCTCGGTGATCTTCACGTTCGGCGACTTCCAGCTCATCTACGCGCTCACCCACGGCGGGCCCGCCAACGCGACCCACGTCTTCTCGACGTGGTCGTTCGATATCGGGATGTCGGCCGGGCAGCTCGGCATGGGCGCGGCGGTCGCGCTGGCCATCTTGCCGGCGCTGGCCGTGCTGATCGTCGGGCTCACGTTCTATCTGCGGCGCGAATGAACGCTTCGGGGATCTTCGCCGAACGGATGTCTCGCCGAACGTCGAGCGCCGGAGGTCCTGCGCAGGCGCTCCGACGGCAAATATGATAATCGGCGGCCGAGGACTCGGCGGACGCGTGCTGCGGCTCTATGTGCCGCTGGCGGTGTTCCTCGTCGGCATGCTGTTTCCCTTCTACTGGATGCTGATCACGTCGATCAAGCCCAACCGCGAGCTCTACAACGCGCGGATCATGCCGCTGATCGTCTACCAGCCGACGCTCAAGCACTACGTCGATCTCCTGTACGAGACGAACTTCCTCACCTGGACCTACAACACGCTGCTGGTCGCCATCGTCACCACGGTGATCTCGCTGGTGCTCGGGACGATGATGGCGTACCCGCTCGCCCGCATGCGCTTCCCCGGCACGGCCGTCGTCGCCATCGGCGTCGCCGCGACGTATCTGGTGCCGCAGCCGCTCCTCTTCATCCCGATGTCGGACATCATCAACCGGCTCGATCTCGGCAACACGCTCACGGCGGTCATGCTGACGTATCCCACGCTCCTCATCCCGTTCAGCGCCTGGTTGCTGATGGGCTATTTCAAGAGCGTGCCGCGCGAGCTGGAGGAGTCCGCGCGGATCGACGGCGCGAGCCGGTTCCAGGCGATGACCCGTATCGTGCTGCCGCTTTGCACGCCCGGGTTGCTGTCGGCCGGCATCTTCGCGTTCACGTTGGCCCAGAACGAGTTTCTGTACGCGCTGATCTTCCTGACCAAAAGCGACGTGCGGACGGTTCCCGTGGGCGCGATCACCGAGCTGATCCGCGGCGACGTCTTCTACTGGGGCCAGCTCATGGCGGCGGCGCTGCTCGGCTCGGTGCCGGTCGCGATCATCTACTCGTTCTTCGTGGAGTACTACGTGGCCGGTTTGACGGCCGGCTCGGTGAAGGGTTGAGAGCAAAATGAAAATCGTACGAGCGGGTACCTTGATCGACGGCACCGGAGCTCCTGCGGTGAGTGACGCGGTGATTCAGATCGACAACGGCCGGATCGAGGCCGTGACGACGGCCGGGCCGAGCGGAGGCTGGCCGTCCGGCACCGAGGTGATCGACGCCTCGGGCCTCACCGTGCTGCCCGGGCTCATCGACTGCCACGATCACCTCGCCTTCCATGGCTACGAGCTCGCGAAGCGCTGGGGTCTCGACGAGCCGCGCTCGACGTGGCATCTGCGCACAGCGTCCGTCGCCCGACAGATCCTCGAGTCCGGCTACACGGCGATCCGCGACGCCGGCGGGCTCGACGCGGGGTTTCGCGTCGCCATCCAGGAAGGGCTGATCGCGGGACCGCGGCTCGTGCTGTCGCTCGCGATCATCTCGCCGACCGGAGGCCTGGGCGATCGTGTGAGCCCGTCGGGCCACCGGGCGCCCGCCGAGACCGATCCGGGGCTTCCGTCGAGCGTCGCCGACGGCGTCGAGGCGGTGCGGACGACGGTCCGCACGATGGTCCGAGCCGGCGCGGACGTGATCAAGTGCGCGACGACCGGCGGGGCCAGCTCGCGCGCCGGTCACGGGCCGAGGGATTCCGAGTTCACGCTGGAAGAGATGAAAGCGCTCGTGGACGAAGCGCACTCGCTCGGCCGGCGCGTGATGTGCCACGCCCTCGGTGGAGCCGGGCTGCGCGTCGCGATCGAGGCGGGGGTCGATTCGATCGAGCACGGCTGCTACCTCGACGAGGACCGAGAGCTGATCCCGATGATGGCCGAGCGCCACATCTTCTTCGTCCCGACCTTGACGGTCTACGAGTATCATCGCGAGTCGCCCGCGCCACACGTGCGTGAGCGCGCCCACGCGCTGCGCGCGCATCACGTCGAGAGCGTCGGGCGCGCGCTCGCGGCCGGCGTCAAGGTGGTCGCGGGCACCGACGCCGGCGGCCACGGCCATCCGAGCAACGCGCTCGAGCCGGCGTTGCTGGTCTCCGCCGGGATGACGCCGATGCAGGCCCTGCAGGCGGCGACCGGCCGCGCGGCCGAGTGCCTGGGGCTCGAGGCCGAGATCGGCACGATCCAGAAGGGCAAGTGGGCGGATCTCGTTTGCGTCGACGGCGATCCGCTGCGGGACATCACCCTGCTCCAGGACAAGCGCCGCATCAAGCGCGTGATCAAGGGCGGCGTGACCGTCCGGGGGTAGCGGCCGCGAGCTCACCGGCGGGCGTGCGCACGAGTATTAGTCATCCCGGGCCGGCGATTGCCCAAGAGAGAGGCAATCGGAGCGACGTCGGTCCCGTGTGCCGAGACCTGGAGCATATAGAACCGCGACTTAGTCACGCTCCCGGCCTGGCGTGGTCCTTGCTGATTTCCCCTGGTCTCCCGGGCGCTGGTGGCCGCGCCAGGGCGAGCACATTCGTGTGGTGGCGGTGTGCGCTGCAGGCCGTCGCGGGGCTGGGGCCCCGCCGGCCGAGGCGCGCCTCTAAACGAAGGAGCCGGAATGAGGGAGCTCGTGGGACGACTCGATCGTCGGGAACTCTTGCTTGGCCTCGCGGGAGCCGGAGCGCTCGGCGCGGTCGCGGCCGCCAGCCGGGCTCTCGGGGCCGACAAGCTGGTCGTGGGGGTCATCTACGTCGGCCCGCGCGACGACTACGGATACAACCAGGCGCAGGCGCAGGCGGCCGCCGCCCTCAAGAAGATGCCGGGCATCTCGGTGGTCGAGCAGGAGAAGGTGCCGGAAACCACCGACGTGCAGAAGACGATGGGCTCGATGATCGAGCAGGACGGCGCGACGCTCCTGTTCCCGACCTCGTTCGGCTACTTCGACCCCCACATCCTGCGCATGGCCGAGAAGTATCCCAAAGTTCGGTTCGCCCACTGCGGCGGGCTCTGGACTGACGGCAAACACCCGAAGAACGTCGGCAGCTACTTCGGCTACATCGACGAGTGCCAGTACCTCAACGGCATCGTGGCCGGCCACACCACCAAGACGAAGAAGCTCGGCTTCATCGCCGCCAAGCCGATTCCCCAGGTGCTCCGCAACATCAACGCGTTCTCGATGGGCGCGCGCACCGTCGATCCGAAGATCACGACGCAGCTGATCGTCACCGGCGACTGGTCCTTGCCGGTGAAAGAGGCCGAGGCCACCAACAGCCTGATCGACCAGGGCGTCGACGTCGTCACCTGTCACGTCGATAGCCCGAAGGTGGTCGTGGAGACCGCCGAGCGCCGCTCCATCTTCGTGTGCGGCTACCACGCCGACCAGTCGGCACTCGCGCCAAAGGGCTACCTGACCGGCGCCGAGTGGAGCTGGACGATGCCGTACACCACGCACGTCAAGGACGCGATGGCCGGCAAGCCGATGACCAACTTCATGCGCGGCGGGCTCAAGGACGGCTTCGTCAAGACCGGGGCCTACGGGCGCGCGGTGGCCGACCACGCGCGCAAGAGCGCGGACGCCGTCAAGGCGCAGATGCTCAAGGGCGACTACGTGATCTTCAAGGGCCCGCTGAAGGACAACGCCGGCAACACCGTCATCCCCGTCGGGACCGCGCACAAGCAGACCGACGTGGTGCTCGAGCAGATGAACTATCTGGTCGAGGGCGTCATCGGCAAGGTCTGATACGGCGGCGATGGCGTCCGACCGCTCGGGTCAGTGGCGCCACGCCGCCGAAGCGCTGGTGATTCCCATTGGCGCGCTGAAGGCGGCGATGGCGGTCTTCGGTGTCTTCATGGCGGCGCTCGGGCAGAACCCGCTCGAGATCTACGCGCTCATCTACAAGGGAGCCTTCGCCAGCGCCTTCTCCTGGCAGAACACCCTCTCGCGCGCGGCGCCGCTGATCCTCACCGCATTGTGCGTCGCGCTGCCTGCGCAGGCCGGCCTGATGGTGATCGGCGGTGAGGGCGCGGTCGTGCTCGGTGGGCTCACCGCCGCCATCGTCGGTCATCTGCTGAGCGGCGCCGCGCCGGCCGGCGTGAAGGTCGCGATGGCGCTCCTCGGCATGCTCGTCGGCGGGCTGTGGATTGCGCTGGCCGGCGCGCTCCGTCAATATCGGGGCGTCAACGAGACGATCTCGAGCCTGTTGCTGACGTACGTCGCCGTGGCGCTCTTCAATCACGTCGTCGAGGGGCCGCTGCGAGACCCCTCGAGCCTCAACAAGCCCTCGACGGCGAACATCGGCGACGTCAACATGATCGGCAACCTGCCCGGCCTCGACATCCACTGGGGGCTCGGCTTCGGCATCGTCTTCTGTATCGCGATGCACGTGCTCGTCCGCGATACGACGTACGGTTTCGCGCTGCGCATCGTCGGTGGCAACCCGCGCGCGGCGCGGCTGGCCGGCCTGCCGGTCAGCGCGCTCGTCCTGACCGCCTGTGTCCTGGGCGGCGCCGCCGCCGGCCTCGCCGGCGCGGTCGAGGTGGCCGCGGTCCACGGCAGCGCGAATGCCTCGCTGATCGCGGGCTACGGCTACGCCGGCATTCTCGTCGCGTTCATCGCCCGTCAGAATCCCCTGGCGATCGTGCCGGTGGCCGTGCTGGTCGGGGGCCTGTCGGCTTCGGGTGGAATGCTGCAGCGCCGCCTCGACCTGCCCGACGCGACGGTGCTCGTCCTGCAGGGCATCGCCTTCATGCTGATCCTCGGTAGCGAAGCGCTCTACGGTCGGCTGAAACCCTTCCGCGCGCGGGCCGCCTGACCATGGTCGAGCTCGGGTGGTGGGGCGTACCGATCGGCGTCGTGGGCGGAGCCATCAGGGTGAGCACGCCGTTCCTGTTCGTGAGCCTCGGCGAGTGCATCACCGAGCGGAGCGGGCGCATCAATCTCGGCCTCGAGGGAATTCTGATCATGGGGGCGATGAGCGGCTACGCGGTCTCGTACACGAGCGGCAACCCATGGCTCGGCGTGCTCGCGGCCGGCGGCGCCGGGCTGCTGCTCGGCCTCCTTCACGGCCTCGCGTGCAATCTACCTCGGGTCAACGACATCGCCGTCGGCATCGGGCTCATGCTGTTCGGCACCGGGCTCGCGTTCTTCCTGGGCAAGCCGTACGTGCAGCCCAAGGCGCCCACGTTGCCGGCGATCCCGCTCGGCGCGTGGAGCAACTCGCCGCAGATCCGCGCGGCGCTCCAGGTGAACCCGCTGTTCCTGATCGGTGTGGGGCTCGCGATCGGGCTCGCGTGGGCGTTTCGGAACACGCGTTGGGGTCTGGTGATCCGCATGGTCGGCGACAGCTCCGATGCCGCGCGGGCCATGGGCTACGCCGTGCCGCGCGTGCGCACGCTGTCGACTGCGCTCGGCGGATTTCTCGCGGGCGTCGGCGGCTCGTTCCTGTCCCTGTACTATCCCGGGAGCTGGAGCGAGGGGCTGTCGAGTGGCCAGGGGCTGATGGCGGTGGCGCTCGTGATCTTCGCGCGCTGGAACCCGATCCAGTGCTTCTACGCCGCGCTGCTCTTCGGCGGCGCGGGCGCGCTCGGGCCCGCCCTGCAATCGGTCGGAATCACGTCCGGGTACTATCTCTTCAACGCGGCGCCCTATGTCGTCACGCTCGGCATCATGATCGCGACGTGCTCGCCGCGCCGCACGCTCGCCGGGGCGCCCGGTGAACTCAGCATCAACCGATGAACGCTCGGCACTTGTCGCCAGGCCGGGCTATTCATGAGCGATCTCGCTCGAGTCGGGCGGGGCCTGTCGCGGGGTACGGCCCAGCCGGGCGGCTCCGTCACCCGCTCGCCCGAATCGCAGCTCTTCGAGCTGCGGGCGGGACGAGGGGGGCCCACTCCGCCGCCCGGCTGGGCCGTACCCCGCGCCACCCGCCCGGCGTCGGTCGGCGGTGCTCATGAATAACCCAGCCTCGCAACGGGTGCCGATGCTCAGGTGTTCTTGCTTAGAACGGAGGATGCATGACTGACGCGTCGCGGGCGGTCGAGCGGTACGTGAAGGCGGAGCCGTATCCGTGGCCGTATAACGGGGATCTGCGGGCGGAGAACACGGCGCTGGTGGTGATCGACATGCAGACCGACTTTTGTGGGATCGGGGGCTACGTCGATCGGATGGGGTACGATCTGTCGCTGACGCGCGCGCCGATCGAGCCGATTCGCGCGGTGATGGCGGCGGCGCGGGCTGGCGGCTTCCACGTGATCCACACGCGCGAGGGCCATCGCCCGGATTTGTCCGATCTTCCGGCCAACAAGCGCTGGCGGTCGCGGCGGATCGGAGCCGGCATCGGCGATCCGGGTCCGTGCGGGCGCATCCTCGTCCGCGGCGAGCCCGGGTGGGAGATCGTCCCCGAGCTGGCGCCGGAACCCGGCGAGGCCGTGATCGACAAGCCGGGCAAGGGCTCGTTCTGCGCGACCGATCTCGAGCTGATCCTGAGAACGCGTGGCATCCAGAACCTCGTGCTCACCGGGATCACCACCGATGTCTGCGTCCACACGACGATGCGCGAGGGCAACGACCGCGGCTTCGAGTGCCTGCTGCTCGAGGACTGCACGGGCGCCACCGACTACGGCAACTACCTGGCCGCGATCAAGATGGTCACGATGCAGGGCGGCGTCTTCGGCGCGGTATCGCGCTCGACCGATTTCATCGCCGCCATCCGGGAGCCTGCGTGACACCGGCGGCCCGCGCTCAGAGCCGGGCGGTCGAAGTCGAAGTCCTCGCCATGACCAAGCGCTTCGGCGCCTTCACCGCGCTCGACGACGTGTCCCTGCGCGTCGAGGCGGGCTCGTTCACGGCGCTGCTCGGCGAGAACGGCGCCGGCAAGAGCACGCTGGTGAAATGTCTCGCCGGCTATCATCAGCCGGACGCCGGCCAGATCACGGTGGCCGGCCGCGAGCGTGACATCCGATCGCCGCACGACGCCCACGCGCTCGGGATCGGCATGGTGTACCAGCACTTCACGCTGGTACCGAGCATGACCGTGGCCGAGAACCTCGTGATGGCCCGCGACGAGGTGCCCGCGGTCGTCAACTGGCAGGCGGAGCGGGACCGCCTGAGCGTCTTCATGGCCACGGTCCCGTTCCGGCTCGAGCTCGACCGTCCGATCGCGCGCCTCGCCGCCGGTGAGAAGCAGAAGGTCGAGATCCTGAAGCAGCTCTACCTGCGCCGACGGTTCATGATCCTCGACGAGCCCACTTCGGTGCTCACGCCGGCCGAGGCGGACGAGGTGCTGGGCATGTTGCGCGCGATGACACAGGCGGGCGACGTGACCGTGCTGATGATCACCCACAAGCTCCGCGAGGTGATGGCGTTCGCCGACGAGGTGGCGGTGCTGCGGCGGGGCAAGCTCGTCGGGAAGGGACGGACGGCCGAGCTCACGCCGGCCGTCATGGCGCAGTTGATGGTCGGCACGCGCGAGATCCCACAATCGCACGCGAGGAGGACGGCGCGACCGCGCGACGGAGCCGCGCCGAGGCTCGTCGTCCGCAACCTCAGGGTCGAGGACGACGCCGGGCGTCCCGCCGTCGACGGGCTCAGTCTCACGATCCACGGCGGCGAGATCGTTGGCGTCGCGGGTGTCTCGGGCAACGGCCAGCGCGAGCTGGTCGAGGCGCTCATCGGGCAGCGCCCACCGGCCGGCGGCGAGATCCGCGTCGGCGGCGAGCCCTTCCACGCCACGCGCGCCGAGATCCGCCGCCATCGCGTCTTCAGCCTTCCCGAGGAACCGCTGCGCAACGCCTGCGTCCCCGGCATGAGCGTGGCGGAAAACATGGCCCTGCGAAGCTTCGATCGGCCGCCGGTGTCGTCGGGCCCGTGGCTCAAGCGCGGCGCGCTCCGCGCCCAGGCCGAGCGCTGGATCGACGCGTTCGGGGTGAAGACGCAAGGCGCCGACGCGCCGATGGCGACGCTTTCCGGCGGCAACGTCCAGCGCGCAGTGCTCGCCCGCGAGCTCTCCGAGCCGGTGTCGGTGCTGATCGCCGCCAATCCGGTCTTCGGCCTCGACTTCGCGGCGGTCGCCGAGATCCACGACCGGCTCGTGGTTGCGCGAAACGCGGGCGCGGCCGTCCTGCTGGTCAGCGAGGACCTCGACGAGCTGCTCGAGCTCTCCGACCGCATCACGGTCATCTTCGGCGGCCGCATCGTCCACGAGACGGCGACCGCGAAGGCCGACATCGCGGTGATCGGTCCCTGCATGGCCGGGCACCAGCCGCCGACGCTCGCTCCCGCCCGTGCCTGAGATCGCCGCGCGGCCCTACCCGTACTCGTTCGCGCCCGCCGGCACGGCGCTCGTCGTGATCGACATGCAGCGCGACTTCATCGAGCGCGGCGGCTTCGGCGAGGCTCTCGGCAACGACGTGAGCCGCCTGGCGGCGATCGTCCCGACCGTGAGAGACCTGCTCGCGTGGGCGCGCGCTCACGGCATTCGCGTCGTGCACACGCGCGAAGGCCATCGTCCGGATCTCGCCGACTGCCCGCCGGCCAAGCGGCAGCGAGGACGGCCGGCGCTGCGAATCGGGGACGCGGGGCCGATGGGGCGGATCCTGGTCGACGGCCAGCCCGGCAACGACATCGTGCCGGATCTCGCGCCATGCCGCGGCGAGACCGTGATCGTCAAGCCGGGCAAGGGCGCCTTCTACGCGACCGCCCTCGACGAGATGCTGAGATCGCAGCGGATCACGCACCTGCTCCTCGCCGGCGTCACGACCGAGGTCTGCGTGCAGACGACCATGCGGGAGGCCAACGACCGCGGCTACGAGTGCCTGCTGGTCGAGGACGCGACCGAGAGCTACTTCCCGGAGTTCAAGCAGGCCACGCTCGCCATGGTCCACGCACAGGGGGGCATCGTCGGCTGGACCGCTCCGTTCGCCGCCGTGCGCGCCTCCTTGCCGTAGGAGCCGCGCCGCAGTCTAGACGACCGCCAGCGCCTCGACCTCGATCATGTAGTCCGGGTGCGAGAGCGAGGCCACCTGCACCATCGTGGAGGCCGGCCCCTTCGGGCCGAAGACCTCGTCGCGCACGACGCGAAAGTCGAGCCGGTAGCGCACGTCGGTGACGTAGGTCGTGATCTTCACGACGTTGGCCAGGCTGCCGCCCCCCGCCTCGACGAGCGCCTTGACCGCGCCGAACACCGCGCGCGCCTGCAGAGCCGAAGGTGGATCAGAGCTGCCCGGAATCGCCCCACTGCTCGACGAGCTTCCGGTACGCCGGGTCCTCGTAGCGGGACAGCCGGAAGGCCGGCGCGTAGCGCGGAAGCCGGCACTCGGCGATGTGGTCGGCGAGAAGATCCGCGGCGCCGTTCGAGGACATGAGCCCATAGCCGGAGAGCGCGCCCAGCACGTACGCTCCCTCGATCGGCAGCGGCCCGGAGAGCAAGCGGTTCTCGCGCGTCTTCGTGTAGTAGCCGCCGTCGACCACGACGCGTGGCAGCCGATGGAGATACTGCGACAGCGCCGGGATCATCCGCGACATCCCGCGCAGGCAGATCTCGCCATACGCGTCGTCGAACGCGATCGGGAACGTGGGCTCGACCGGCTCGATGTCGTAGGTCCAGATCAGCAGCACGACCGGGCTGTCACCGGCGCCCGCGGGCCGGCCGTGCACGCCCGCCGGGGGCTCCTCGACGAGGCGCTTGTGCTCCGCCGACGCCGAGAGCTCGCGCCGCTCCTCGTCGGACCACGGGAGCGTGATCGGATCGGTCCAGATCGTCATCGGCGCCCAGCGCGGCACCGCGCCCAGCGAATCGTTGAACGCGACCTTCGCGTGCCGCTCGCAGAACACCGGCAGATCGAGGCCGAGCATTCGCCCCACCCGCCCGACGAAGGGGCCGGCCGCGTTCACGAAGCGGGGCGTCGCGATGCGCACGTCCCCACCGCGCGCGGCGATCTGCACGCCACGCACGCGGCCGCCCGTCGTGTCGATTCGCTCGAGCCGACCTTCGAGGAGCCGCACGCCGTGCTCGCGGGCGCGCTCGAGCAAGTACATGCCGAGCTGCTGAGCGCTGAACCAGCCGCAGCGGCGCGCGTGCAGCACGGCCACGGTGTCGCTCGCCAGGTGTGGAAAGTATCGACGCACGAGCGTCGGGTCGGTGATGACGTCCGTGCCTGTCGGCTGATCCTCGAAGCCGTCGGCGGGCGCCGGCTGGTAGTCGCTCGAGGCGTGGCGGTGGATGCGGGCGGGGCCGACGCCGCGTTCCGCGGCCTCGCGAGCGCGCTCGATGAACATCGGCACCTGCGTCGGATCGGCGGTCACGAAGAGATAGCCGCGACGGTTCAGCAGGAACCGATTGTCGCTCTCGCGCGCCAGCTCTTCGAGCAGATCGATGCTGCGGTTCATGAGCGCGACCATGTCGTCGCCAGGCCCGGGCCACCAGTTCCGATAGCACTCGGTAGACTTGTCGCTGGTGAGGGAAAGCGGCGGGCCCTCGTCGACCAGGACGACCCCGGTGACGCCGCGGCGCACCGCCAGGTGATACGCGGCCGCGATCCCGGCGATGCCGGCGCCGCAGATCACGACTTCCGCGGTGGGGGCGCTCATTTGGCGGAAGGCTCAGCCGTTGAGGCGGCTGACGAGCTCTCGCAGTACGTCCTGGGCGCTCGTCGCCTCTCGTGCGAGGACCGGGTGGTCATCACGACCCGCGGGGATCCGTGTGCTCATGGGCGCAGGCGCATTATAGGCCTGCTACCGGATCGGCTGGATCGTCAGCTCGCCTGTCGAGCGCAGCGTGATCGAGTAGACGGTGTCCTTCCGGAGGCGCGTCGAGACGGCTTCGCCGTGCAGGGCCCGGACGCCGCGCTTCTTCGCCTCGCCAGGATCGTTGGCCAGCTCCCAGAATCGTGCCCAGAGCTCGCGTTCGAACGCGGTCGGCGCTCGTTCGGCGGCGTAGCTCTGTGGGATCTGGCCCTCGCGATCCAGCACCTCGCCCTCGGCCGGACGACGGCGGTCGCTGAAGATTCGCCTGAACAGCAAGAGCGCCTTGCCCTTGAGCGCGTCGCCAGCGGTCACGAAGTCGTCCTCGAACTTGACCACGAGCGTGTCGACGTAGACCTCGTCGCCCTCCAGCGTCAGCTCGCGCGGCTCGCCGACCGGGTCGCCCTGCGAGTCGAGCTCGGTGAAGCGGACGCGTGTACGCGGGTGCCCCTCGGGGCCGGGAGCCTGGTCGAGCACTACGAGTCGGGCGCGTCGCTCGGTGTGACGCAGGAGCCGCACGGCCGCCTCGAGGGCCTGATTGCGCGCGGTCAGCTCGCGGATCTGCGCGTCTCGCTCAGCGAGCTGACGCTGGATGGCGCGCCCAGGCTCCAGCACGAGCCTGTCGGCCAGATAGACGCCTCCGGCCGCGGCGGCGACGAAGACGAGCGCCCACACGAACCCGGGACGGAGCGCGCTCATGTCGGTTCTTCGATGGTAAGCCCGCACGTCTCAAGTGGCAGTAATGTTCGTGACCGATAAAGCGGTGACGGCGGGGAAACCATCTCTCCGGGTGCGGATCGCGCAGGGCGGAGCCGAACGACTACGTCGGCACTGGGACGAGCCTCTCGACCTCCCAGATCCGGAAACAGTCAGCGTGAAACTGAATCGCCGCCCACTCGTCCACGCTGACACCAGAGATCTTCGTGTGATTCGGTGTGATCACGTCTCCGCAGCAGTCGCAGCGTTGCCCGGTGCCTGCCTGGAACCAGACCTCCCCGATCCGCCCATGCGGCAGACGCCCATCTTGCAGCCGCCGGATGAGCAGACGAACCACATCCGCGTCCATGCGCGCGCACTATCGGTGTACACGGGACCTCCGTCTGTCCGGTAATTCCCTTCAAAGTCAGAGGGGCTTTACCTCAGGTCGTCCTTCTTTGGTAGACTCCCCGCCAGCCATCCTCCACCGAGGTGCCCACACGACTGATCTGCCTCGTTCTCGCACTCGACCAACGCGGCCGGCTCCTCCGACGTTGAACGCGGTCGTCATCGGCTCGTGCGGAGTCGCGCTCTTCCTCGGCGCATGCGCGATCGCGAACACGCCGCAGCAAGACCTTGCGTATACGCGCTGGGCAAAGTGCAATTCGACATCTGCGACGCTCGAGCGGATCGATCTCGACGGCCGGATCATGTTCAGGTACACCACCGCGGGGGAGCGGCAAGAGATCGTGCAATGTCTCGCCGAAGCCAGCCGCACAGGGCCGCCGCTTCCCGAGCCCGTCGGCTTTCGCCCTGTGGGAGGGCCGTAATCGCACTGGATGGGAGCACACGCCGTGGCGGGCGGTGCAGACTGCAGGCGCCCAGAAGGAAAGCGGGCGGTTACTCAGCCGGAGCCGACGGACACGCCGGCTCGTCCCCCAGCGTTCGTCGCTCTGAATCCCAGATGTAGAAGCACCGCACGTGGAACTGAAGAGTCTTGGGGTAGTGCTCCCCGACGCACTCCATGACGAGTTGGTTCTTCTCGACCGTGTCACGGCACGCATCGCAGGTCTCGCCGTTGGAAGGACCGCCCAGGACCTTCGCGCAGTCCTGGCCGGGGAGAACCCCGCTGACGAGCTTTCCCTGGATCAGAGTACGCAGGGATTCTTCAGACTTCATGATGAGGCTGATCCGGTGCGACCATCTGAGACCCGTCGCCTTCTCGACGCTCGCACTCCCACGCGGCGAAGCATCTGGGGTGGAGATGGTACTTGTGCGATTCGGGTATATCGCCGTCCTGCCTGAACTCAGCCTCGAGCTCCATCCGATTCCGCCGCAGTGTCTCGCCACATAGCGCGCAGGCCTCACCGCACCCGGGACCGCCCATGATGCGGTCAGGGCTTCGCGCTGGCAGCTTCCCATTCTGGATCGCTTCGCGGGCTTTCTCGCGCAGGGAGCTATCGTCCATGTGTACGGTCAAGAATAATGTCTTTCCCTAATAGTCCACATCGGGTTATTACCCGATGTCGATGATGATCTATCTGAGTGGTTCGGCGGCAAGATCAGCGGGGACACGATCAGCGGATTCCGATAAACGGGTGGAGGCCCGATCCGCCTTCATCCCGCACCGTAAACGCTTGATCCAGCACGCGGTGGGGTGTTCCGCGATGGTACACTCACCGCCGATGATCGCCCGCACGCTTGCGTACTCGGCGCTCTGGCTGATGGTGGCGCTGAGTGCCCTGGCGCCGGCTGCCGCAGTCGCCGCCGACGGCTTGCACCTGGTCCTCACGCCTTCGCAGAAGCCGACCGATCTCCTGGCCACCGGCGAGGAGTTCGCCAAGGTGCTGACGAAGCTGACGGACATCCCGGTTCGCGTGACCGTCGCCTCGGACTACGCCGCGGTGATCGAAGCGCTGAGGAACCGCACCGCGGACCTCGCGTTCGTCCATCCGGTCGGCTACGTGCTGGCCAGCCGTGAGGCGAAAGCCATGATCGTCGTCAGGAATCTCTGGCACGGCAAGAGCTCGTTCACCTCGCGCATCTACGTCCGCAAGGAGTCCGGGCTCAAGAGCCTCGAGGAGCTGCGCGGCAGGGCGATGGCGTTCATCGATCCGGCCAGCTCCTCGGGCTACACCTATCCGATGGTGCTCCTGATCCAGCGCGGGCTCGTGAAGAACCGCGATCCCAAGACGTTCTTTCGTGAGGTCGTCTTCGCGGGCTCGCACGACGCCGGGATGCGCGCGCTGCTCAACGGCCACGTCGACGCGCTCGCCTCGTTCGACATGGCGCGCGAGCAGTACCTGAAAGATCCGGCCGAGCGCGAGCGCATCGTGTACATCGCGGAGTCTCCGGAGATCCCCGAAGCCGGGATCGCGGCGCGCGCGGGCCTGGATCCAGCGATCTTCGCGAAGGTGCGTGAGGCGCTCCTGCAGATCCGCGCGCCGGTCTACGCCGGGCTGCTGCTCCGTCTTTACGAGATCGACGGATTCGCGCCGGCCGACGACCGCGACTACGATCCGGTGCGGGCGGCGGTCGAGCTGCTCGGCGTTCGACCGCGCTGACCGCGTCCGCCTCTTCTCCGATGATCGAGGTCGCCGGGCTGCGCGTGGTCCTGCCTCCCTCGACGGTGGCGCTCGACGGGGTCGATCTCGTCATCGAGCGCGGCGAGCTCGTCGTCGTCCTCGGTCCCAGCGGCGCCGGCAAGACCACGTTCCTGCGCTCGCTGAACCGTCTCGTCGAGCCCACTGCCGGGACGATCCGCGTGGCCGGCCGGGAGGTCACCGGCGCCGGCGCCGCCGAGGTGCGGGACGTTCGGCGCCACATCGGCATGGTCTTCCAGCAGTTCAACCTGGTCCGGCGCGCGTCCGTGATCGAGAACGTCCTGGCGGGGCGGCTCGGCTACGCGCCGACGATTCCCAGCGTGTTCGGACGCTTTCCGCGCCCGGACCGCGAGCTGGCGCGCGCCTGTCTGGATCAGGTGGGGCTCGGCCATCTCGCCGATCGGCGCGCCGACACGCTCTCGGGCGGCGAGCAGCAGCGGGTCGCGATCGCGCGCGCGCTGGCCCAGCGACCCGAGGTCGTCCTGGCCGACGAGCCGACCGCGAGCCTCGATCCCGCGCTCACCAGCAGCATCATGGACACGCTCAAGGCGATCAACGCGCAGGGGCTCACGCTCGTCGTGAGTCAGCACCAGCTCGAGACCGCGCTGGCCTATGCCACGCGCATCGTCGGCTTTCGCCGAGGGCGCGTCGCCTTCGACGGACCGCCCGGAGCAGTGACGCCGACCGTCGTGCGCGCAATCTACGGCGACCAGTCCTGACCATGAAGCCGGGGCACGGCACGTTTGGGACAAGACCGGGGGTGCGGAGCCGGCTCGCATCTATCTCAGCCCACCCTCGGTCCACGCCGGGCTCACGGTCCCCGCTCCAACGGAGCCGGCTCGCATCTATCTCGGCCCACCCTCGGTCCACGCCGGGCTCACGGTCCCCGCTCCAATGAAACGTGCGGTGCTTTTCGTCGCCCTGGTGGTCCTCGCGTGGCTCGTGTGGGACACCGGCGCCGACCCGGTGCGCCTGGCCCGCGGCCTGCCGTGGATCCTCGATTTCCTCCGTCGCATGATGCCGCCCGATCCGAGCGTGCTCCCGGCGGCGCTGTTGGGGGCCATCAAGACCGTCGAGATCGCGCTGCTCGGTACCGCGGTGGCCGCCGTGCTGGCGCTGCCGCTCGGATTTCTCTCCGCGCGGAACGTGGCGCCCGGCGCCGTGTTCTACCCCGCGCGGGCCGTGCTCAACTTCTTCCGAAGCGTGGACACGCTCGTCTACGCGCTCGTGTTCGTCGCCGCCGTGGGGCTCGGCCCCTTCCCCGGTGTCCTCGCCGTCGTCGCCTACACGACCACCTCGCTCGCGAAGCTCTACTCCGAGGCCGTCGAGGGCGTCGACCCCGGGCCGGTCGACGCGATCACCGCGACGGGCGCGACGCGACTTCAAGTCTTGCGCTTCGGCGTGATTCCGCAGGTTCTTCCGCTCTTCCTCTCTTACGTCCTCTATCGGCTCGAGACGAACATCCGCGCGGCTACGGTCCTCGGCTTCGTCGGCGCCGGCGGCATCGGGTTCTATCTCCAGACCTATCTCCGGATGATCGACTACCGGGCGGCGTCGACCGTGCTGCTCGTGACGGTGGCCATGGTCATGGTGGTCGACGCGATCAGCTCGCGGCTGCGCGATCGGCTCGTGTGACGGGTTCGTGGCGAGCCCTGACAACGGCCTCCGTCTGGGCTAGAATCGCCACCACCTCGCGAAGGGAGGATCCTCATGGCTCACAGATCTATCCGAGTCTGCGTACTGCTGGTCGTCGCGGCGGCGATCGGGTTCGCGGCGACCAGCGTCCGCGCCGCGAAGGCGACGCTGACCGTCTACACCGCCGTCGAGGCTGACGACCTCAAGAAGTACGCCGCTCGCTTCAACGAGGACCACCCGGACATCGAGATCAAGTGGGTGCGCGATTCGACCGGGGTCATCACCGCCAAGCTGCTCGCCGAGAAGGCCAATCCACAGGCGGACGTCATCTGGGGTCTGGCGGCGACGAGCCTCCTGGTGCTGAAGCCCGAGGGCATGCTCATGGCGTACGCACCGAAGGGTGTCGAGCGGCTGGACGCGCAGTTCCGCGACAAGGACAACCCGCCGACGTGGGTCGGCATGGACGCATGGGTCGCGGCCATCTGCTTCAACACCGTCGAAGCCCAGAAGAAGAGCCTGCCCAAGCCCGCTTCGTGGAAGGACCTGACCAAGCCCGTGTACAAAGGCACGATCGTGATGCCGAACCCGGCCTCCTCGGGCACCGGGTTCCTCGACGTCACGAGCTGGCTGCAGCTCTTCGGCGAGACCGAGGGCTGGAAATACATGGACGCGCTCCACCAGAACATCGGCGTCTACACGCACTCCGGCTCCAAGCCGTGCACGATGGCCGGTGCCGGGGAGTATCCGCTCGGCGTGTCGTTCGAGTTCCGCGCGGCCCGTCAGAAGAAGCAGGGCGCCCCGATCGACATCGTGTTCCCGTCGGAGGGCTCCGGCTGGGACATGGAGGCGACCGCGATCGTGAAGGGCACCAAGAATCTC
>QHSQ01000367.1 GCA_003221615.1 Candidatus Rokuibacteriota bacterium
GAGGTCGCGCGGAAAGCGCGGCTGGTCGCCGGCGAGCTCCTGGAGTGCGCGCCGGCTGACGTCGTGCTCGCCGACGGCCGCGCGCACGTCGCCGGCATGACCGGGCGCGCTGTCGAGATCGGGCAACTGGCACGCGCGTCGCTGAGGAGCCCTACCTTGCTGCGCGAGGGCGCCCCGGGCCTTCACGCGTGCGCGTTCTTCCGGCCGGAGACGGTCACCTGGGCGTTCGGCGCCCACGCCTGCGCCCTCGAGGTCGACGTCGAGACGGGCGAGCTGCGCCTCTTGCGCTACGTGGCCGTACACGATTGCGGCCGTCCTCTCAACCCGATGGTCGTCGAGGGCCAGCTTCACGGTGGGATCGTCCAGGGGATCGGCGCCGCGCTGGCCGAGGAGCTCGTCCACAACGGCGCTGGCCAGCTCGTGACGGGCTCGCTGATGGAGTACGGCCTGCCGAGGGCCGACCAGGTGCCACCGCTCGACGTGATCGCGCTCGACTTTCCCTCGACGCGTAACGAGCTGGGCGTCAAGGGCGTCGGCGAGAGCGGCATCATCTCGC
>QHSQ01000368.1 GCA_003221615.1 Candidatus Rokuibacteriota bacterium
GCGTCCGGCGCGTATAACTGACCGAGATGGACGAACGCGCGTTCGCCCGCACCGTCGAGGACTACGCGACCCGGCTCTACGCGGTGGCCTACCGCCTGCTCGGCAACCGGTCCGACGCGGAGGACGCCGTCCAGAGAGCGTTGCTGAAGGCCTACGAGGCGCGCGGCTCGTATTCGAGCCGGTGGGCGGTGTCGACGTGGCTCTATCGCGTGCTCACGAACGTCTGCATCGACGAGCTACGCCGGCGCCGACGCACCCCGCCCGAGCCGCTGCCGCGCGGGCGGGCGGGCACGGCGGTCGAGCGGCTGGATCTGACGCGCGCGCTCGACACGGTGCCGCGCGAGGCGCGCGTGCTGCTCGCGCTGCACTACGTGAATGGTCTCGGCTATCGTGAGCTCGCGACCATCAGAGGGATCTCGGTCAACACGGTCAAGAGTCAGCTCGCGCGAGGCAAGGCGATCTTGAAGCGAGCGCTGGAGGGATAGCGACATGGATCGGATCGACACGATGCTCGATGAGTTCTTCAAGCCCGACGCGCCCCCCCGGCTTTCGGAGCGGCTCCTCGGAAGCCTCAAGACCGGGCCGGCGGGCCTCGAGAAGCTGGCCGACCGGTTCAGGATCGACGCGACCGAGCGCGGCGTCGTGCGGCTTCATCCTGGACGGGGTGACCACGGCGCGACCGCCCGCGCGCGCGCTCACGCCGAGCGCGGCCGGCAGGAGCTGCGCGAATATCTGGCGGGCCGGCGCACGTTCTTCACGGTGGCGATCGACCTCGGCGGCGTCGGGGCGTTTCAGTCCCGCGTGCTGGCCGAAGCCCTCCGCGTTCCGTTCGGCGAGGTCGATTCCTATTCGGCCCTCGCGCGACGCGTGGGCCATCCGCGTGCGGCCCGCGCGGTCGGCAACGCGCTCGGGGCCAACCCGGTGCCGGTGATCGTTCCCTGCCATCGCATCGTGCGAGGCGACGGAACCTGGGGCCACTACGCCTTCGGCGGCGCGATGAAGACCCAGCTCCTGCGGCTCGAGCGCACGACCCCTTCGTTGATCGGCTGCACGAGCACGCGGATCATCTGCCGGCGCGGCTGCGCCCACGAGCAGCGGGTGGGCGAGGCGAACCGGGTCGTCTTCGCCTCGGTGGCCGACGCGGCCAGCGTCGGATATCGCCCCTGTCGCGTGTGCCGTCCGCCGCGTGCGGCGTGAACGGCGGAGTCCATGTGCTAGGATCCCGGCGATGCGACGGCTCCTGTTGGCGGCGTTGTTCTTCGCCCTGGGCGCGGCGGCCCCAGCCACCGCCCAGCTCCCGATCTTCGACGCTCACGTCCACTACAGCCGCCCCGATTGGGACGTGTACTCGGCTGACCGCGCGCTCGCGATTCTGAGCACGGCGGGCGTGCGCCGGGCGATCGTCTCCAGCACGCCCGACGACGGCACGCTGAAGCTCTACGAGAGAGCGCCGAAGACCATCGTCCCGTTCCTGCGGCCGTACCGGACGCGCGACGACATGGGAAACTGGCACAACGATCCCGGCGTACGCTCCTACGTCGAGGAGCGCCTCAAGCGGGGGATCTATCGCGGCATCGGCGAATTCCATCTGAGCGAATCCGGCGTCGGTGGGTCGACCCTCAAGCGGTTCGCCGGGCTCGCGGCCGATCGCGATCTGTTTCTCCAGGCCCACGTCGACGACGTCACGATCGAGAAGCTCCTGACGCTCTATCCCAAGACGCGCTTCCTGTGGGCGCACGCCGGCATGTCGGCGTCGGCGTCCGCCGTCGGAGGCCTCCTCGAGCGGTTCCCGAAGCTCTGGGTCGAGCTCGCGCTACGTACCGACGTGGCGCCGGGCGGCACGCTCGATCCCAAGTGGCGCGCGGTGTTCGTGAAGTATCCCGATCGCTTCATGGTGGGCACGGACACGTGGGTCACATCGCGCTGGGAGGCGATGCAAGGCTACCATCGCGACGTCCAGACCTGGCTCGGCCAGCTGCCCCGCGACGTCGCAGAGGCGATCGCCTGGAAGAACGGCGAGCGGCTGTTCCCCAGCCCCTAGACCCCGCCCAGAAGACGACGATCGGAGTCGTACCGCAGGCGCGAGAGTGCGTCGTCCTTGTCGGTCCACAGCACTTCGTCGACCTCGTGGTCGTGCTCACCGACCTTCTCGAGGGGCTTCATGAGGTACCAGCGCACGGTCTTCTTGACCTGCCGGCCTTGCCGCCGAAACCAGTAGGTCACCGGCGCCAGCTCACGCACCAGCTCGCACCGGTAGCCGGTTTCCTCGCGCACCTCGCGGAGGGCGGCGTCCGCGCTGGTCTCGCCGGAGGTCAGCGCCCCTTTCGGCAGGGTCCACACGGGCTGGCCGCGCAGGTCGCGGGCACGGATCAGCAGCACGCGGCCGTCCTCGTCGAGGACGAGGCCGCCGGCTGAGAATTCGAACAGCACGCGAGAGCCACCTTCTGGCACGCTCCGATAATACCTGCGACACCCCGCGTGATACCATTCGTGCACGCGTGACAGATCGTATTGACCTGCTCGCGCAGTTTCCCGCCGGCTTCACGCCGCGGCCGGAGCAGGCGCGGCTTCTCGGTCTGCTGGCCGACGCCATCGCCGAGGCCCTCGACGACCCGGCCGCACCGCGGATTTTCCTGGTGGAGGCGCCGCCCGGCGTCGGCAAGAGCCACGTGGCGATGGCGCTCGCGCGCTGGAGCGGCGACGCGTACCTCCTGACGTCGCAGAAGCTCTTGCAAGATCAGTACGAGCGCGAATTCGGCGTCGATCTGCAGCTGGTCAAAGGCCGCGACAACTATCTGTGCGAGCGTTACCCGGACGCGCGCGTGCCGACCTCCCGTGGCATGTGCCGCCGGCCGCGCGGCCCGGTGTGCCACTGCCCGTACGCGCGGGCCAAGACGGCCGCGCTGGCCGGTCCGATCTTCTGCACCAACACCGCGTACTTTGCGACGCTTCGCCACTGGCGCGCCGAGCAGCTGCGAAAGCGGCGCCTGTTGATCATCGACGAGGCGCACAACCTCGAGTTGCAGCTGGTGAACGTGTTCACGGTCGCGTTCCCGCCCGAGCAGGCCAAGGCGTGGTTCGGCGGGCCGCTGCCACGGCTGGACTCGGCCGAGGAATACCGGAGCCTCATGCGCGACCACCTCGAGCGGATGGAAGGACAGCTCGAGACGGTGACGCGCGCACTCGAGATCATGCGCCCCTCTGATATCCCACCCGAGACCTTTCTGAGCATGCCGCCCTCCCGCGCCGAGCAGGAGCAGATGGCCGAGCGCGAGAGCCTCGAAACGGCCCTCGCCCGGGTCCGCTTCTTCGTCGACGCGGAGGATCGTGAGTGGATCGTGCGATATCCGGCCGAGCCCGGCTCAACGCTGGAGCTGATGCCGCTCACGGTCGCCTCCATGGCCCGCGAGCTCCTGAGCGAGGCGGCGGACCTGGTGGTGCTCTCCTCCGCCTATCTCGGCCACCGGCGGACGATCGCCGAGTGCTTCGGGCTCGACGAGAACGGTCTCAGGTCATTCGCGAGCGATTCGCCCTTCCCGCTCGACCAGCGGCGGATCGACTACCGTCCGGTGGGCGCGCTCTCGAAAACGACGCTCGCCCGTCTGGAGCCGGTGCTGTTCGCCGAGGTCGCCGCGATCATGACCGAGCATCCCCGCGAAAAGGGGCTGATCCACGCGCCGTCCTACGCCGCGGGCCGGCGACTGGTGGCGGACCTCGCGAGCCGTGAGCCCATGCTGTCGCGGCGCTTGATCTGGGTCGAGTCGACCGAGGCGAAGGCGCGCGCCCTCGAGCTGCATCGCGCCTCGCCCCTGCCGACCGTCCTGGTCTCGCCCTCGCTCCGCGAAGGTGTCGACCTGCCGGACGATTTCCTCCGCTTCCAGGTCGTGACGAAGCTGCCCTTCCCGGACCTCGGCGACCCCTGGACCGCCGCCCGCCAGTCGCGCGATCCCCGCTGGTACGCGCTCGAGACGGCGAAGGCCCTGGTGCAGGCATACGGCCGATCGTGTCGCCACGCGGGGGACCACGGCGTCACCTACATCCTCGATGGCCAGTTCGAGCGCTTCCTCGCGCACTATCGCGTGCTCCTGCCGCCGTGGTTCCTCGACGCGGTTCGCGCCGCGATGCGCGCGCGCCATCCGGATGCGTCGTTCGAGTGCTAGGATGGCGGCACGTGAATCCGCGTGACGTCGACGCCGTCATCCAGTCGGTCCGCTTCGAGCTCTATCGCGAGAACATCTACGGCGCGCTCGGGATCGTCGAGGCGGCGCGCGCAGAACACCCCGATCCGCGCTATGCCGAGCTGGCCGCGCGAATCCGCTCGTGGCTCACTCACCTGGAGTCGCGCGAATCGTACGTGGCCGCGCAGGAGGAGCAATATCGCAGGCTGCGCTGGCGCCTGGGACTCAAGCTCCTCGAGAAGCGGATCCGCATGCTCATCGGTCGCAAGACGCGCAAGCTGGTCGAGCGGCGCGCGCGCGACCCCGAGTTTCAGGAGCTGGAACGGGAAGTCGCGCGCGTCCACGCCCATCGCGTGCTCGACGCCGGCAGCGGCGAAGGCGGCGTCGCGATGGCGCTCGGCGCACGCCACCCGGATCTCCATGTCGACGGCGTGGAGGTCTCGCCGACCAACGCGAAGATCGCCCGGCAGCTGAACCGCTTCGGTAACGTCGCCTTCCGGCAGGGATTCGCCGAAGAGGTCCATCGCTACTTCCCGGCCGGCTCGTTCGACCTCGTGTATTCCTTCGCGGTCCTCGAGCACGTCCGCGACGTCACCGAGACCGTGCGGTCGATCGAGACCGTGTTACGCCCGGGCGGACGTTTCGCCTTCGTCGTGCCGATGCACGAGCTGCGCGCGATCGGCCCGATCCCCGACTACACGCCGGTCCACGGCTACGCGGACCACTGCCGCGTGTTCACCGAGAAGGAGCTCCGGCAGACGTTCGGGCACCGGAAGGACTTCCGGCTCGTGAAGGTGCCCGGAGCCTGGAAGCACGGCGAGCTTCCAAATTGCTTCGAGCCGATCGAGTTCGGCTCGTTCTTCGTGTCCTACGCCAAGGACGGCGGCTAGCCTACCGCGCTCCGCCCTTGCGGCTCGCGGCGGCCGCCGAGCGGCCCGCGATGCGCCCGAAGACGGCGCCCGCCATCAGGCCCGCGCCGCCCGGGTAGTTGTGGTAGAAGAGTCCACCCACGAGCTCGCCGGCGGCGAAGAGGCCGGGGATCGGCCGTTGCTCGCAGTCGATGACCTGCCCCTCGCTCGTGATCTTGAGCCCGCCGAACGTGAACGTGATGCCCGTCGTCACCGCGTAGCCCACGTACGGCGGCGAGTCGAGCGGCAGCGCCCAGTTCGACTTGGGTGGCGTGATCCCGTGCGTCGCCTTGCCGTCCTTGATGGCCGGATTGTAGTCGCCGGCCCTGAGTGACGCGTTGTAGGCGCGGACTGTCGCGACGAATCCGTCTACGTCGATCTCGAGCTTGCGCGCCAGCCCGTCCAGGGTCATGTCCTCGGCCTTGGTGACCTCGCGGATCCGGTACTCCTCGCGCAGGTTGTGCAGGACCTTCTGGTCGAAGATCTGGAACGCGGTGCGCCGAGGCTGGCCGATGACCGCGCGCCCGTACTTCACGTAGGTGTAGTTGCGGAAGTCGGCGCCCTCGTCGACGAAGCGCTCGCCCTTGAGGTTCACGATGAGACCGAGCGGGTACGAGTGCTTCTGGAAGTTGTCGCCGACCTTCCGGTCGCCGTGCCAGGGCGCGTTCAGATCCCACTGGACGGAGTGACAGCCACTCCAGTGTCCCCACGGAAGCGCGCCGATCTCGAGCGCCATCTTGATGCCGTCGCCGGTGTTGTACGGCGTACCGCGGACGCGGGCCAGCTCCCAGTTCGGCCCGAGATAGCGCGTGCGCATCTCGGGGTTGGCCTCGAACCCACCCGAGGCCAGCACAACCGCACCGGCGTCGATCGTCTCGGTGCCGGCCGGCGTCCGCACGACGACGCCGGTGACCACGCCGCGATCGTCGGTGACGAGCTTCGTCGCCTTCGACTCGAAGCGCACGTCGATGCCGTTCTTGGCAGCCGACTCGTACTCCATGTCGATCAGCCCGGCGCCGCCCCCGACCGCTTCCAGCACCAGTCCGCCCCAGAAGCGGAACTTTCCGCCGACCTTGTAGGCCTGGCGGCCGAACATCGGGATCCAGCGCACGCCGCGATCGCGCATCCATCGGACGGTCGGCAGCGACTCGCGCACGAGCTGCATCGCCATGTCCGGGTCGGAGCATTCCTCGGTGACCCGCATGAGGTCGTCGTAGAACTGCTCTTGCGTGTACGGGTCAACCTCCATCGAGGCCCGCTCCTGATCGGAGAGGTCGGGGACCAGCTCGGTGAGCTCCTCGAAGCTCTTGAAGGCGAACCGGAAGCCGCCGGCCGTGAAGAAGCCGTTGCCGCCGCGCCAGGTTTCAGGCGCCTTCTCGAGCACGAGAACGCGCGCACCGTGCTCGCGCGCCGAGAGCGCCGAGCACATCGCCGCATTGCCGCCGCCGATGACGATGACGTCGTAGGCCACGATGGTTCCCCTTCTGGCCGGATCCGCCGGCGCCGCTCACCGTATTCGGCGGCCGGCCCTCTGTCAAGACGAGAAACTCGACAGCGTCTGAATTCAGATACGGCGTGGCCCGCGCGATTTTCCGCTTGACTGCTTTCCGTCTGCGTCGTCGCCGCGTATCGGGAGCGCGCCGTGAATTGCCTGCCAGCGGTCGGCTGAAGCCCGTAGACCCGATCGCGGGCGCGGTCGTCGCAAAATCGTGGCTCGGGGCGCGATCGTCGCTCTGGGTGTCGCTGGAGTGACTCCGAAACCCGGGTTTAGAGTCGCCCAGTAGAAGGGAGACTCGCCATGGACACGCGCGCACTCGACCAGCTGGGCGCCGAGATCGCCGCGCTCTCGGCCCACCTCGACGCCGCGACCGCCCACCTGCTCGATCTCATTCGCGAGTTCGACGTGCACGCGGGCTGGAACACCGGATTTCGCTCGTGCGCCCACTGGCTCAACTGGCGCGTGGGCCTCGACCTGGGCGCCGCGCGCGAGCGGGTCCGTGTGGCTCGCGCCCTTGGGACCTTGCCGCTCCTGGCCCAGGCGCTGGCGAAGGGCGATCTCTCGTACGCCAAGGTCCGGGCGCTCACGCGGGTGGCCACGCCCGAGACCGAGGCGCGGCTGCTGGCCGTCGGGCGCGCCGGCACCGCGGACCACGTCGAGCGCATCGTGCGCGGCTGGCGCCGAATGGACCGCAAGGCCGAGATTGCCGAGGCCAAGCAACAGCACGCGCATCGCGCGCTACACGTGTTTCAAGACGAAGACGGTATGGTGGTGGTCCGCGGACGGCTGGCGCCCGAGGTCGGCGCCGTGCTCATCAAGGCCCTCGCCGCGGCCCGCGAGGCGTTGTATCAGCAGGCTCGCGCGACGCGCGCCGAGACCGGCCTGGTGATCGATTCGGTGGAAACGCCCCCGATGGAACAGCAGCAGGCCGACGCGCTCGGGCTGCTCGCCGAGACGGCGCTGCATCACGGGATCGATCCCGGCGCCCCCGGCGAGCGCTATCAGGTGGTCGTCCACGTCGACGCCCCGGTGCTCGCCGACCCCGATCAGCCCGGCCAGGCCGTCCTCGAGGACGGCGGGCGCGTTTCCGCAGAAACGTCGCAGCGCCTGGCGTGCGACGCGAGCCGGGTGGTGATGCAGCACGGTCTCGACGGTCGAGTCGTGGAGGTCTCCGCCCGGGCTCGCACGATTCCGCCGGCGCTCCGGCGGGCGCTCCATCACCGAGACCGCGGCTGTCGCTTCCCGGGCTGCGGAGTCCGCTTCGGGCAGGGCCATCACATTCGCCACTGGGCCCAGGGCGGGCCCACCACGCTCTCGAATCTGGCCTTGCTCTGTCGCCGGCACCATCGCGCCGTTCACGAGGACGGCTATCAGCTGGCTCGACAGCCTGACGGCGAGCTGCAATTCCTCCGCCCGGACGGCCAGTTATTGCCCGAGGTCCCGCTCGTTCCACCGGTGCCCATCGATCCCGTCGGGGTCCTGCGAGCGCAGCATGATGCCGAAGGGCTGGTCGTGCACGCGCACACCGCCACCCCGGGGTGGTTGGGGGAGCGCCTGAACGTGGGCTACGCGATCGACGTCTTGCATCCGCTGGCGTGCCAGCCTCGCTCGCCGGCTTCGCTGGAGTAGGCTAGCTTCCGGAGCGGGCCTGAGCCAGCATCTCGATCAGCACGGTGCGGCTCTCGCCGGCCGTTCTGACCTCGCGCGGGAACGCGATTCGCACGCCATGCAATCGTTGTCCGCTGCGGAGACGGAGCCTGAACCCCAGCCGATCGACGGCGACCATCGTCGCTTCGTCGGCCGCCTCGCCCGCGAAATGGCGCGCGTACGCGATCAGCGCGTCGGCATGGTCGCGATTCATGTGGGTCAAGACACCGGCGGCAGCGTCGGCCAGAGGATCGGGGTGTGCCTCACGATAGTCGGTCACCGCCACCCAATCCATCGCGGCGAAGCCCCCGACGAAGTAGACGTCCTTTACGTCGAGTCGCCAGAATCCGAAGTCTTCGAAGTCGACCCAGTAGGCGGCTCGCGGGTGACGGGCGAGATACGCGTGCCGCGCCGCGCCGGCCTCGCCTCCGGCCAGCGGGCGGGCCTCGCCCATCAAGGTGAGGCGCGCAGCGGCCAGCGGATCACTCGGCTCCCCGAGCTGAGCACCCTCAACGGGCTGAGTGACGAGCAGACTGGCGCGCGGGTCCGCCCGGAGATTTTGCGTGTGCATCGCCATCGAGCTGATGAGAACGAGCGGTTGGCCCTGCTCGTCGAGCGCGTACGGCATCACCGACGCGAACGGATGACCCGGGTGCTTGCGCGAGAGCGTGGCGAGGGCGCCGGAGCGCGCGAGGTAGGCCAGCGTCCGCGCGCGCTCGGCGTACGTGGGCTCCGGCACCTGGGGCGAGTCTGCTCCGCGCGGCGGCCCGGCGTGGCGGTTCACACTAGTCCCGCGTCGCCGTGAACGGGCAGATCTGGTTGTAGGCACACGAGCGACAGGCGCCCCACGAGGGCGTCGCGTCGAAGCGCCGTGCGCGAATGCCCGCCGCCGCCGCCTTGACGGCGTCGATCGCCTTTTCGAGGTCGTGCGTCGTCGGAGTGTGGCGGCCGACGACGTTCGAGTCGATGAAGCGCAGCTCCAGGCGTTGCGGCAGGCTCCCCGTCATCTCCTGCCACGCCAGCGCGTACATCTTCAGCTGGAGACTCTCGGAGACGCGGCGGTCGGCGTCTTTCTGACGGTTGATCTCGGTCGTCTTGTAGTCGACGATCACCGCGCCCAGCAGATCCTCGTCCACCCGATCGTAGCGTCCTCGCACGCGGTCGGGACCCAGCGCGAAGCCGAATTCCTTTTCGACCCAGGTCGGCTTGGTGCCTTCCGCCTCTTCGTGATTCCAGAAGCGGCGGAGTGCCTCGCGGCCCGCCGCCTTGCGCGCTTCCTCGTGCTCGCGCGTGAGGAAGCCTTCGGCGGGCTCGTGGCTGCCCGGACGGTCGTGGATGACGTCCTCGCCCGCCCACGCGCGGTCGTAGACGGCCAGCAGATCGTCGAGCGGCGTGTAGTTGCCGACGACGCGGCGGCGCAGATAGTACTCGACGACCTTGTGCATGACGGCCCCGTAGGCGACCGCGTGATGGCGCCGGATCGGGATGCGCCGCACGTGGACGTTGAAGTACTTGAGCGGACAGGTCTGATAGTCGTCGATCTGCTTGTGGCTGAGATTCAGCTCGGCGTCCGGCGCCAGCGGCTGCAGCGCCGCGTCCTCGATCTCGGCCGCCGGCGCATGGTGCTCGATCTCCTCGACGGGGCGCACCCGGAAGGGCCGGCTCGCGTCGCGCGGCAGGTCGAGGCCCTCCAGCACGAAGAGGCTCGTCTTGCGCTGGCGGCTGCCGCCGTAATCACTGGCGCTCGTGAGATACAGCTCCTGCCGCGCGCGCGTCATCCCGACGTAGAAGAGCCGCCGCTCTTCTTGCAGATGGAAGTCGCCGGTCGGCACGGCGTCCTTCATCAGGGCCACCGGCAGCTCCAGCGGGTCGCGACGGCGCCGCAGCGGAAACTTCTCCTGGACCAGATTCACGAGGTACACGACGGGAAACTCGAGGCCCTTGGCCTTGTGGATGGTGAGCACGCGCACGGCCGGCGTCTCGATATCGGCTTCGGCGACCGCCGGATCCTCGCCGGCGTCGATCAGCTCGTCCAGGTGCTTCACGAACTCGCGCACGTTGTCGTAGCGCAGCGCCC
>QHSQ01000435.1 GCA_003221615.1 Candidatus Rokuibacteriota bacterium
CTTCGAGGTTTTCCATAACCAATGTCGTGGCGTGGGTGGGCTGATACCGAGCTCGCCATCGCTCTGGCCTCGGCCAGCCTTGTTAAGCGGGCAAGACTCGGCCGGGCACTCGGCTGGGCAGTCTCGTCCCGGCCGTGACCACCGAAACGGCCGTTACTTGGGCGGCGAGCCTGGTGTCTTGCTTGACTTGGAGGCCCGGCCTGAGCGGGCTTGCTCGCGGTGGTCTCGCAAACTCAAGGGACCGAGTCATCGACGCCTGAAGAGAGAGGCGGAGCGGAAGAGGGGGAGATCACCATGGTGTACGTGATCGCCGAGCCGTGCATCGACGTCAAGGACAAGGCCTGCGTCGAGGTCTGCCCGGTGGACTGCATCTACGAGGGGCCGAACCAGCTGCTCATCCACCCCGACGAGTGTATCGACTGCGGGGCCTGCGAGCCGGTCTGCCCGGTGAAGGCAATCTTCGTCGAGGACGAGACGCCGGAGCAGTGGAAAAACTTCATCGCGCTGAACAAGCAGTTCTTCGTCGACAACCCCGGGGTCAAGCCCTGCACGACGAAGAACTGAGGCTGGCGAACCCCCGGGAAGGCGGCTGAAGGAAGGAGCGGTCGAAGACTGAACCGACCCACAGGAGGAAGGGTCCATGCCCAAGTTCATGAAGGTGGCAACGACCGATGAGCTGGAGGACGAGCAGGCCAAGCTGGTCGAAGTGGAAGGCCAGAAGATCGCCCTCTTTCGGTTGGGCGAAGCGTTCTACGCACTGAGCGATACGTGCACGCATCGAGACGGGCCGCTGTCCGAAGGGATGGTCGAGGGAGCCGAAGTGACCTGCCCCTGGCATGGGGCAAGGTTCGACATCAAGAGCGGGGCTGTCCTGGGGGCGCCGGCGGGACGAGAGGTCAGGAGCTACCCGGTGCGGGTCACTGGCGCCGCCGACGTCGAGATCGAAGTGTAAAGCAGCGCGTCATCCCCGTATGCATCGCCTCTACGAGCCCGTCTGCCCGATGGTCGAGGAGGCGACGCGGGCGGAGGAGGATCCAGCGGTCACGTTCGTCCGGGTCCGCAAGCTGGCCGAGCCCATAGCGGGCCTGGCGCGGTGTGAAAGCCACAGGCCGACACCGCGGGGCGGCGGGCGCCGGCCGACGCCCAGGCTCACCGAGCCGTGGTTCTGTGAGCCGAGCCCACCAAGGGCCAGTTCGGTCCTCTGCAGCAGGAGACAGCAGGGCTTGTAGTTCGACCACGACGTAAGGAAAGGAGCGACGATGGGACTCTTCAGGCGGTGGTTCGGGGGAACTGAGCAGAAGTCAGGTGAAGCGGTGGCGAGTCCGGCGAAAGCGGAAACGCTTGAGCAACAAGGAGGCCGCAACGCCGTGTCCAATGTGAGCGCGCAGAGTGATGGGGAGCAGGGAGAGGACTCCCGGATCAGAGCGAAGATCCAAGACCTGCTCGACACGGCGATCAACCCCGCCGTCGCCGGTCACGGCGGGGTGGTCTCGCTCGTCGACGTCAAGGACAAGATGGTCTACCTGCAAATGGGCGGTGGCTGTCAGGGGTGCGGCATGGTCGACGTCACGCTGAAGCAGGGCATCGAGACGATGATCCGGGAGGAGCTTCCCGAGGTCGTCGAGATCCTCGACGTGACCGACCACGCCGCCGGGCAGAACCCGTACTCCGCGGCTTCGAAGAAGTAGCATGCCGCGGCTTCTCCTGCTCTTGCCGACCACGACGTACCGCACGGCGGCCTTCCTCGGCGCGGCCAAGAAGCTCGGTGTGGAGGTCGTCGTGGCCTCAGAGCGGGCCCACGTCTTCCAGCAGGCGCAGCCAGGCCGTTTCCTGTCGCTTGACTTCCTTCATCCCGACCAGGCGGCGCGCCAGGTCGTCGAGTTCGTCGCGACGCGTCCGATCCATGCCGTCGTGGGCGTGGACGACGCGACGACAGTGCTGGCGGCGGTTCTGTTGAACGCGCTGGGCCTCCCGCACAACCCCCTCAGGTCGACCGCGGCCGCACGCGACAAGTACCGGATGCGAACGCGGCTCCGTGGAGACGGCGTTCCCGTGCCGCCGTACGCCCTGCGCTCCTTCGACGACGACCCGGTGGTTGAGGCGCGGCGGACGGCGTTCCCGTGCGTAGTCAAACCCCTCATGCTCTCGGGCAGCCGTGGGGTTATCCGCGCGGATGACGAAGCCCAGTTCGTCGGCGCGGTCCGCCGGCTCGAGAGAATCCTGCGGAGGCCGGAGGCTGCCGATGACGGCGAGGCCGCCCGGCAGGTTCTCGTCGAGGGCTTCATCCCCGGGCGGGAAGTGGCCCTAGAGGGACTGCTGGTGAAGGGCGATCTCCACGTGCTCGCCCTCTTCGACAAGCCGGATCCTCTGGATGGTCCGTTCTTCGAGGAGACCATCTACGTCGCGCCGTCGCGTCTTCCGTCCACCGTCCAGGCCGAGATTGCCTCGTGCACCGCACGGGCAGCCCAGGCGCTGGGTCTCCGGGATGGGCCTGTGCACGCCGAGCTGAGGGTGAATCGCCACGGGCCCTCGGTGATCGAAATAGCCGCGCGGTCCATCGGCGGGCTGTGCTCTCGCACGCTCCGCTTCGGCACCGGCCTGTCGCTGGAGGAGCTGATCCTTCGTCAGGCGCTCGGCATGGAGATCCGCTCGCTCGAGCGAGAGCGCCGCGCCGTCGGGGTGATGATGCTTCCGATCCCGCGGACTGGGGTGCTCAAAGAGGTCCGGGGGCAGGCGGAGGCCCGGGCCGTCCCAGGGATCGACGAGGTTACCATCACTGCCCATCCGGGGCAGGACCTCGTTCCGCTTCCGGAGGGCGCGAGCTACCCCGGATTCATCTTCGCCCGCGCCGAGTCGCCGGAGCGTGTCGAGGCGGCGCTCCGCGAGGCCCACCGCCGCCTCGACTTCGTCGTCATGGCGCCGCGAAAGCCCACCGAGGCCATCTAACCACGGTGCCCGCCGCTCGCGAATTCAATGAAAGTAGATCCCCAGTGGGTGCCGACCACATCATGGCTCCTTATCGGAAATCCCGGCGCGGTACCTCTTCGAGCAGGTCATCCCCGGGGCCCGCAACGCCAACGTCTTCCTCGAGAACGGCGCGCGCCTCTACCTCGACACCGGATTCCACCCCGAGTACGCGACGCCCGAGTGCGATGACGTCGCCGAGCTCGTCATCCACGACAAGGCGGGCGAGCGGATCGTCGAGGACCTCCGGCACCAGGCTGAGAAGCGCCTGCGCGAGGACGGGCTTTCCGGAAACATCCTCCTCTTCAAGAACAACACCGACTCGGCGGGCAACAGCTACGGCTGCCACGAGAACTACCTCGTGAGCCGGGAGGTGTCATTTCAGCGCCTGGCCGAGGCACTCATCCCCTTCTTCGTGACCCG
>QHSQ01000436.1 GCA_003221615.1 Candidatus Rokuibacteriota bacterium
GTCGGTGCGAAGGCGGCCACCACTCAGCTCTATTTCCCCGACGAGGTCACGAACGCTGTCTACGCTCGCGCCCCCTATGATCGGCACCCGAACCGCGACACGACGAACGCCACGGATCGCTTCCTGGGGCGGATCGCCGACAAGTCCCTCGTGATGTGGACGATGGCGCGCGACGGGGACGGCTACGTCGCCACCGCTACCGTCGCGCTCCAGAACTCGTAGCTCCAAACTGATGCACTACCGGGACCAAGGAAGGGTGACCGCCTCCGGGAGTCGTTGATGTTGGCTATCATCAACATCACGCTCGACTGAAGCTGGAACATTGGAGAGACTCCCATGATCGAATTGGTCGTCAACCAGACCCGCCGCCGCTTCGACGGCGATCCGGCCACCCCGCTGGCCGATCTCAAGGGCAAGTCGATCACCACGATCGAAGGGCTGGGCGCCAAAGGCCTGCATCCCTTGCAAGCCGCCTGGATCGAACACGCGGTGCCGCAGTGCGGCTACTGCCAGTCGGGCCAGATCATGCAGGCCGCGTCACTGCTGCAGTCCAAGCCACATCCGTCGGACAGCGAGATCGACAGCGCCATGGCCAGCAATCTCTGCCGCTGCGGCACTTATCCGCGCATCCGCGCCGCCATCAGGCTGGTGGCCTCCGGCAGGAAGGCCGCGCCCGCCAACGCCGCCAAGCAGGACCGCTCATGAGCACCGCGCGGCTGCCACCGACGATCTCGCGCCGCGGCTTCGCGTTCGGCATCAGCGCTTTGGCCGGCGGGCTGGTGCTGAGAACGCCCGCCGCATTCGCGCAAGCCCAAGCCCAGGCGCTCGCGACGGCCAAGCCCGTCCAACCGGAACTGACGGCCTGGGTGGTCATCCAGCCCGACGACAGCGTGCTGATCCGCATCGCGCGGTCGGACATGGGGCAAGGCATCTTCACCTCGCTACCGATGCTGGTGGCGGAGGAACTCGAATGCGATTGGGCCCGCGTGAAGCCCGAGTACGCACCGGTGGCGGAGCACCTGGCCCGCAAGCGGGTCTGGGGCAACATGGTTACCACCGACAGCGTGTCGGTGCGCCGCTCGCATGACTACCTGCGCAAAGCCGGTGCGCAGGCCCGCATGATGCTGGTTGCAGAAGCCGCCTCGCGCTGGAATTGCCCGGCCGAGGAATGCACGGCCAGGAACAGCGTCGTGACCCATGGGCCTAGCGGACGGACGCTGCGCTACGGCGCGTTGGCGCAGGCCGCCTCGGCCCGCCCCGTGCCGGAGAACGTTGCGCTCAAACGGCCGCAGGACTGGCGGCTGATCGGCACCTCGACCCGCCCATTCGACATGCGGGCCAAGGTCACCGGCCAGCCGATCTACGCCATCGACGTGCGCGTTCCAGGCATGCTCCACGCCGCGGTCAGCGCCTGCCCGGCCTACGGCGGCAAGCTCAAGAGCTTCGACGCGGCCAAGGTGATGACCCTGCCGGGCGTGCGCCAGGTGGTGCAGGTGGGCGACACCGCGGTGGCCGTCGTCGCGTCCAGTTGGTGGCAGGCCAAGAAAGCGCTTGAGGCGCTGCCCGTTGTTTGGGACGAGGCCGCGAGCGCCGATGTGTCCAGCGATGCCATCCTGAAAACGCTGCAGCAGGGACTCGATGCCGCCGACGTCGTGGTCGGCCATCGCATCGGCGACGTGGACGCGGCGCTGGCCTCCGCCGCCACGCGCGTCACGGCCGACTACCAGGTGCCCTACCTCGCCCATGCGACGATGGAGCCGCAGACCTGCACCGCCCATGTGGCCGACGGGCGGGCCGAAGTCTGGGCGCCGACGCAAAACGGCGAAGGCACGGCCCAGGTCGTGGCGCAAACGCTGGGCCTGGACCCGTCCAAGGTGGTCGTCCACAAATGCCACCTGGGCGGTGGCTTCGGCCGGCGCGGGCTGTCGCAGGACTGGGCGCGCCAGGCCGTGCTGATCGCCAAGGCCGTCGGCCAGCCGGTCAAGCTGATCTGGACGCGCGAAGAGGACATGCGGCACGACTTCTACCGGCCCATGGTCGTTGCCCGGCAGACGGCCGGCTTCGACAGCACCGGCCGCCTGGTCGGCTGGAAGATACGCTTATGCGGCTCGTCGATCTTCGCCAGCCTGGCGCCGCACTTCATGCGCAACGGCCAGGACCTCTCGATGATGAACAGCCTGCACAAGGCCGACATGGGCTATGCCCTTCCCGCCTTCGAGGTCGGCTATGTGATGCGCAACACCGCCATCCCGGTCGGCTTCTGGCGCGCCGTGAACTATTCGCAGAACGGCTTCTTCCGCGAGGCCTTTCTCGACGAGCTGGCGCGCGCCAGCAAGCAGGACCCTTACCAGTTCCGCCGTCCGCTGCTGGCGCAGGCGCCGCGCACGCTGGCCGTGCTGGACGAGGCGGCCCGCCGCGCCAACTGGGGCAAGGCCCCGGCCGGAGTGCATCAAGGCATCGCCGTCGTCGAGTTCGACGATGCGCTGTGCGCGCAGGTGGTGGAGCTTTCAGTCGACAAGGACGGCGGCGTCAAGGTGCACCGCGTGGTCTGTGTCATTGACCCGGTGTTCGCGGTGCATCCGGACACGATCATGGCGCAGATGGAGGGCTGCATCATTCAGGCACTGGGCGCGGTCTTGACGGGCGAGATCACCTTCAAGGCCGGGCGCGCCGAGCAAAGCAACTTCCACGATTACCCGCTGCTGCGCATCCACGAGACGCCGCGCATCGAGACCCACATCGTGGCGAGCGGCACCGATGCCGGCCAGCCCTGGGGCGCGGTGGGCGAAACGGGCGTTCCGCCACTGGCGCCGGCACTGGTGAATGCCATATTTGCCGCGACCGGCCAGCGCGTGCGCTCGCTGCCTTTGAAGCACCACACGCTGCGGCCCAAGGCCTGACCTCGAGCCCGACCCAAGGTCGGGCTCCCCCGGTCATCTATACGCCGAAGCCGGCGGGTCCAGTTCACGGCGCCCCCGATGGGAGGAGGTATGACCCTGGACCCGCGATGCAGCCAGTCGACTGTCCTTCGCCAAAACCCCATCCGCCGGGTAAGCGGTTGATCTGCCGGTACTAATCCGGCAACAATCGCAGTTCGATGATCACCCTCCTGCTCCACCTGCTTCGGATCCTTCCCTTCCTCTTCGGCGGCCATCGTCAGCTCGCCCTTGAGAACCTCACCCTCCGCCAGCAGCTTGCCGTGTACAAGCGAGCCGTGCCCCGACCGAGGCTCTGCACGACTGATCGCATGTTGTGGGTCGTGCTGGCCAGATTCTGGCCCGGCTGGAGGCAAGCTCTCATCATTGTGTCGCCGGACACCGTCTTGCGGTGGCAGCGTCGTCGCTTCCGCGAGTACTGGACCAAGCTCTCGGCTCGGCCCACCGGAGGTCGCCCGACCGTCGAT
>QHSQ01000114.1 GCA_003221615.1 Candidatus Rokuibacteriota bacterium
GAGGCCGAACTCGATCCTGACGAAGACGATGAGGAAGACGGCCAGCGCGGCGGCCAGAACAAAGGGTGAATCCACGCGGCTACTTCACTCGCACGACCTGGTTGCCCAGGCCGAGGCGCATCAGCTCCTGACCTTTCGCCTCCGCTTCCCCTGACGTGGCGAAGTTCCCGTGACGGAGCGCGAACATGACCGCCTCGCCCGGCTGGGCGGCGACGCGCACCTGATGACCGCTCGCGCGCAGCCGCTCGGCCGTCTGGACGGCGCCGCGCAGCGGAAGGGGCAGTCCCACCTGCACGCTCAAGGGCTCGCGCTCGCCGACCACGAATGCGTCGGCGAATCCCTGCTGGCGCAGCGCCGCGACGAGCGCCTGCGCGTCGCGGGCGCTCGGAATCTTCTCGATCAGCACCGCATAGAGCGCGGCGCCGGTCTGCTGACGGAAGCGCACGGTCGGGTAGCCGGCCTCGCTCAGCTGCCGCTCGACGCGCTCGGCCTCGGGCGCGGTCATGAACGGGCCGAACTCGATCGCGTAACGCGCGCCGGCCGCCGGGGCGCCGCTGGGTTGGGCCGCGGGCTTGGGCGACGCAGGCGGAGTCGCCGGCGCAGCGGCGGGTCGCTCGACGGCAGCCGGCGGCGCTGCGATCGGCCCCAAGCTCATCGCCGGTACGGGTGACTGCGGAACGGCTGATGGCGGCGCCGACGATTGCGGCGCCGGCGACACCGCCGGAGCCGGTGAGGGCGTGGCGGGTCGCGGCGTCGGGACCACCGTGGTCGGCTTCGACGGCGGCGCCTCGAGGCGCTGACGCAGGAGCTCCTTGGGCTTCTGGCCGCCGCCGAGCCAGCCCAGCCGCCATCCGGCGAGGCCCCCCAACGCCGCCAGGAGCGCGACGACGACGACACCCACGAAGAGACGCTTGGATTTCATCGAACGCAGCCTGGGCATCTCGAACGCGTCCGGCTCGACTGCCGGCGCGCTCGCGAAGACGTCGGCCGCGGTGGTCTCGGCACCACCGTCCGTCTCGACGACCGCCGCCTCGGCGCGGGAGCCGCGGTTCAGGAGGCCGCGCACGAATCCGCGCGCGCGCTGCAGGCGCTCCTTGCGCGCGTCGACGACGGTCTCCTCGCCGTAGTAGTGCGTGTAGTACTGCGTGTAGGCGTAGCCCGCGATCTCGGTCTTGACGTCGTTCAGCACGACGCCCCAGACCTTGCCGCCGACGTTCTCGACGTGCACCTTGGCCCGCTTGAGCACGAGCCGGCCGACCTTGCCCGCCTGGTAGACGATGACGACACCATCGGCCTGCGAGGCGACGATCGCCGAGTCCGTGACCGGGAGGATCGGCGGCGTGTCCACGAGGATCACGTCGTACACATCGCGCACCGAGTGGAGAAAACCGGTCATCGCCGGCGTCGACAGGAGCTCCGACGGGTTGGCCGGCACCGGACCGGCCTCGATGATGTGCAGGTTGTCGAGGCCGGGCGCGGCCATGATGTCTTCCATCTCGAACCGACCCATCAGGATATCCGCGACGGTCCGGATGCAGTCGCGCCATTGCGCGCTGCCGACGAGGATGTTCGAGAGCCCCGGCTCGCGCTCGATCCCGAAGAACCGGTGGATGCTCGGGCGCCGCATGTTCGCGCCGATGAGCAGGGTCTTCTGGCCGCTCTGCGCCATCGTCAGGGCGAGGTTGACGATCGTGGTGGTCTTGCCCTCTTGCAGGGTCGGGCTCGACACGACGAGGACCTTGCCCGAGCGCTCCATGCGCGCAAACTGGATGTTGGTGCGGAGCGTGCGGTAGGCCTCGGCCACCGGCGACTTCGGATCGAAGTGCGTGATCAGCAGCGAGTGGCTCAGCAACGCCTCGGGATCGATCTGGGCCAGCGCCGGTCGTCGCTCGAGGATTCGCTGCACGGTCTCGCGCGAATCGATGTGCGGCACGACGCCGAGCACGGGGACGCCGAGGTAGGTCTCGACGTCCTCGATGGTCCCGATCGAGGTGTCGAGGTTCTCGCGCACAAAAGCGAGCACGAGCCCGATCGCCAGCCCCAGCACGGCGCCGACCATCATCGTGTTCGTCGCGTCGCCGCCGATCGGCGCGTCCGGCTCGGTGGCCGGGCGGACGATCGAGACCTCCTCGATCTGCTCGGCCTCCTTGATGAGCGCTTCCTGGTGCTTCGTCTTCAGGAGCGCCAGGAGGTCATCGTTGGTCTTCGCCTCACGCTGCAGGCGCTGCAGGGACAGCTCCAGGGTCGGCAGCTCACGGTTTTTCTGCTGCAGCTCGCCGATCTGCCGATTCAAGAACTCCTCGCGGTTGCGGAGCATCGCGATCTGCGCCGCGACCTCCCGGCGCATCTCGGCGCGGACCTCGCGGATCCGGTCGTCGAAAGCCTGCAGGCGCGGATGGCGGTCGGTGACCTCGACCGCGAGGTTGTTGCGCTCGAGCTGGAGCTCCGAGAGCGTCCCCTGCAGCTTCTGCATCGCCGGATTCGAGGTCTCGATGAAGACCCGGTCGGTGGGCGACGCCGCGTCGAGCGCCGCCAGGCGCTGCTGGATCGACTCGAGCTCGGTCCGCTGCTGGCGCGTCTTCTCGATATCGCCGCGGACCTGGGTGAAGACCGACATCAGCACCGACGACTCGGCGCCCGGCGCGACGATCCGGTTCGCCTCGCGGAACGCCCAGATCTCGGCTTCCGTGCGGCGCGAGCGCGCCTCGACATCCTTGAGCTGGTTCTCGATGAAGCGTCGCGCCTCGGTGACGCGCGAGTTGCGCAGCGACTTGTTGTAGTCACGGTACGCTTCGGCGGTCGTGTTGGCGAGGTCCTGGGCCTCGCGCGGCTTCGTGGAAGTCGCCGTGATCTCGAGGATGCTCGTGTTCGGCACCCGGGCCACTTTCAGCTTGCCGTTGAGCGAATCCAGCGTGCCCCAGTAGCCTTTCGCCTCGCGCGAGGCCGCCCCGGTCGGTACTTCCTTCAGGTATCCCAGGCGCTTGGCGACGTCCTCGAGGATCGGATAGCTCTTGATGATGGTGACCTGGGTCTCGATCGAGTCGGCGCTCGAGTAGGAAAGGACCTCCACCAGGAGCCCCGAGAGCTGGGTCGACTGCTCGAACTTGACGGCGGCGGTCGCCTGGTAAAACGGAACCTTTCGTTGCGCGAGGCCGAAGCTCAGGAGCGCAACGAGCACCGTGCAGGCGATAATGATCATACGCCGACGGCGCACGATCAGCCAGTAGTCGCGGAGGTTCATCTCGTACTGCGCCACTAGCGGCTCCTCATCGCCCGCCCTCCGCGACGGCGCCGGTGATGTAGAGGAACGGCGCCTCCGCGAGGTCGGTGGATTTGGGCGACCCGAGCCGCTGGCCCTTGCCGTCGGCGACGATCTCGACGCGCGGGCGCAGCGGGTGATGACGGTTCACCGCGGTCACACGGCCGACCTCGCCGGTGTTCAGGCGCACGAGCGTGCCGGGCGGAAACACGGAGATCTCGGAGAGCAGCGCCTTGACGAGCTGAGACGGAAACGCCTCGTGCTTGGAGCGCACGATCTCGCGGATCGCCTCGTGCGGCCGAAGCCGCGGCCGCGGCGCCGGCGGCATCGTGAGGCCGGTGTAGGTATCGACCAGCCCCAGGATCTTGGCGTCCTGGCTCACCGCGGCGCCGGGCAGGCCCTGCGGGAAGCCCTGGCCCTGCTCGCGCTCGTGGTGCTGCAGGATGGCCTCGACGAGCCCCTCGCGCGGCGACGACCAGCGGCGGATCAGCTCGACCGACAGCCGGGGGTGCGAGCGGTACTGCGCCTGCTCGTCCGTCGACAGCGAGTCGAGGCGGCGCAGCAGGCTCTCGGGCAGCTGCCAGAGCCCGACGTCGATGAGGCTTCCCGCCATGCCGAGCTGCACCCGCCGCGGGCGGTCGTAGCCGACGCTCGCGCCGATCGTCATCGCGAGCACGCCGACACGCGCCTGGTGGAACGCGAGGTAGTCGACGCCTGCGACCGCCACCGTGTTGTTGGCGAGCCAGAAGAGATCGATCGATGCTTCCAGCGACGCCGCGCATCGCTCGATGATCTGCTCGAGCTCTGACCACGGGAATTCGTCGCCCGTGCGGATCAGCTCGCGGACGCGGGCCAGGAACAGCTGGAGCTCGGCGAAGAGCGGCTCCGCGCTCTCGGACAGTGTTGCGGGCTCGATCGGCAGCGCGTCGAGGCTCGGACCTGGCTCGACGGCGCGCGGCTCGTCGACGGCGGGCGGCGGCGTGGGCCCAGGCGCGTCCTCGACCGGCCGCGGGCGTGGCGGAGGCGGCGGCGGTGGTGGCGGGGGCGGCGACGCGCCGGGCGTCGGCGCCACCTTCGCAGCCTCCGCGGGTTTGTCGCGGGCGATGCCGCGCACGACGTCGCTCATGCGCACCATCAGGAAACCCCGACCATGTCCTTGATCACCTCGGCGATGATCTTTTCTCCGATCTCCTTCGCGCGCTTGGAGTACCCGACCAGCAGGGCGACGTCGCAGAGGTTGTTGATCTCGCGCGGGGTGCCCCGCGTGAAATCGAAGATGAGCTTCACCGCTTCCTCGGTGAAGAGCTGGTTCGGCTGTCCGGCCATCCGCAACCGGTGGCCGATGTAGCTCGCGGTGTGCGTGTAGTCGAGCGTGTTGAGGTGATACCGGAGGCTGATCCGCTGGTCGAGATGCTTGAGACGGCGGACCTTCACGCCGAGCTCGGTCGAGCCGATGAGGAGCAACGTCACCAGGAACCGGTCGTCGGTCTGGAAGTTCATCAAGAGCCGCAGCTCCTCGAAGACCGAGTCGTCCTCGATGAGCTGGGCTTCGTCGACGATGACGACGCTGTCCCGCCCGGCCTGATAGTTCCGGAAGAACAGATCGTTCAGGAGATGCAGCAGCTCGGGCTTGCGCGTCTCCTGGGTCTCGACGCCCAGCTGGTAGAGCACCTCACGCAGGAAATCGACGGGGGTCCAGCTCGGATTCGTGAGCAGCCCGATCTCGTAGCGCTCGGCCTCGAGACGCTGGATGAGCGCGCGCGACAGCGTGGTCTTTCCGCAGCCGTACTCGCCGGTGAGCATCCCGCAGCCCTTACGGTGGCGCACCGTGTAGACCAGCCGGACCAGCGCCTCCTCGTGCTCGGGCGACAGGTAGAAGAATTTCGGGTTCGGCGAGTTGTCGAACGGCGGTTCGCTGAGCTCCCAGTACGATTCGTACATGGGTCAGTTGCCGGGCGCGCGGCCGTTGAAGATGAAGTAGAGGCCCGTGTAGGCCGTGACCAGCGACGCGACCGCCGTCAGGATCGTGACGTAGTCCTGCCACCACTTGACCGCGACCTCGGGCACCGTCACCACGGCGCCGGGCTCGAGCGGCGGCGCGTCGGCCATCGCGTAGGTCCGGCCGTTTCGGAAGGTCACCAGGGTGTGGACCAGCCTGGCGCGGTTCGTGGGACCGCCCGCCAGCGCCACGTACTCGCGCGGCGTCAGGTCCGGCCGGAAGTCGTGGGCGCCCGGCGTCTTGACCTCGCCGAGGATGAAGATCCTGTCCTCGACGACCGGCAGCATGAAGACGTCGCCGTTCTGCAGCACGATGTTCGGCGCATCGTCCTTCTCGACCAGCATGCGATAAAGATCGATCGGGATCCGTTGCTTGGGGCCGGTCGCCCCGGTCCGGTCGACCAGCGCCAGACGGAGATCCGCGTACGAGGCGGCGCCGCCCGCCCGGTCGAGGACGTCGCGCACGCGCTCGCCCTGCGCCAGCTCGAAGCGCTGGAGGATCGTCGATTTGCCGGCGACCGTCGTCTTCGTGCTCTCGGCGGTGCCGTTGAACGCGCCGCGGACCTCGACCAGGTCCTGCAGCGAGGAGATCGCCGGGACGTAGATCGCGTCGCCCGGTCGCAGGATGACGTCGGCCGGCGGCGTGAGCGCCGAGCGCAGATCGAGCGCCACTGCTTCCTTGCGGTCGCCGGAGCCCACGCGCGTGAGCCGAGCATCGCCGAGCGCCGCGGCGTCGCTCAGGCCGCCAACCATGTCGAGCAGCTCGCGCAAGGACGGCGTCGATCCGATCTCGTACTGGCCGGGCCGGCGCACCGCGCCCGCGAGCGTGACGGAGCCCGAGCGCGGCGGCACGTGGATCCGCAGACCCTCCTCGACGAACGGGTTCTGCGCGAGATCCCCGCGCAGCTGAAAGGCGAGCAGGTCGACCTGACGCTCGCCGCTGCGTCGCGCGAGCGTGATGTTGCGCATGCTACCGCGCGGGGTGATGCCGCCGGCCTCGAGGATGACGTCGTACACGCGGCGGGTCGCGGCGGTCTGCACGGTGCCCGGGCGGTCGACTTCCCCCGACACGGTCACCTCGAACGTGCGCGGCGCCACGACGGTGAGGGTCGCGTCGGCGAATCGAAACACGTCGCGCGCGCGCGCGGCCACCTTGCGATGCGCCTCGAGCAACGTCAGCCCGGCGACCGGAATGGCGCCGAGCGGTGGCACATTGATCGCGCCCTCGAGGTCGACGACCGCTTGCTGGCGGATCACTTCGAGACGGCCGGCGATCTGAACGTCCAGAAGGTCTCCGGGGGCGAGGCGATAGTCCGGCCCAGGGGTCACTCCCCGCGGTCCCGAGGGTGCCGGCGGCGGGATCGGGGTCGACCGCATAGCGGGCGCAGGCGGTTGTGGTTGCTGAGGAGTGGTCGGAATTTGAGCAAACCCCGGTCCGGGCGCCAGTAGTGACACCACCAGAAGCAGGCTGACCAACCTGCGCAGACTACCGGCCTTCATCGGTCGTCCACGACACCAAATAGAAATTAGAAAACATTGTCTCTTTTCAGAATTCGCGAGGTCAAGGAAAATGCATAGTATTGCAATAGTTTCCTTGACACTGTAGAGCGCGACGGGTACGATCCGCTACGCTATTCGGCCAGAGTGGCGATCACAGTCCCGAGGCGTCCCTGATGGTGCCTAGAGCCGTCCGCATCGCCCTTGCGGCCTGTGCGCTTTTCGCCTTTCTCGGCGCGGGCTTCTGGATTCATGCGCTCTTCTTTTCGCGCTCCGCCGCGGCCCCAGCGACACCGGCACCGGCGCCGAGCGCGGCCGAGGCGCTCCAGTCAGCCTTCGTGAGCGTCGCCGAGCACGTCCGGCCCGCCGTCGTCCACATCAGCCCCGTGCAAATGGCGAGGCGTCGTCGGCCTCCGGTGGCGCCCGGTCCCTTCGCCGAAGACCCGCTACTCAAGGACTTCTTCGACCAGTTCTTCGGGCCGCGGGGCCCTGGACGGCGTGAAGAGTTCCACCAGCCCGGCCTCGGCTCCGGCGTCATCATCGACAAGCGCGGCTACGTCCTGACCAACAATCACGTGGTCCGCGGTGCTGACGGCGTCTTGCTGCGTCTGGCCTCGAAGCGCGAATATCAGGGCCGGATCGTCGGCGCCGACGTGACGACCGATCTGGCGGTGATCCAGTTCGAGCCGGACGTTCCGGTGGCGGTGGCGACGCTCGGCAACTCCGACACCTTACGGGTCGGTGAATGGGCGATCGCGATCGGCAATCCGTTCGGGCTCGACCAGACCGTCACGGTCGGCGTCGTCAGCGCGACCGGGCGGGCCGACGTCGGCATCGCCACGTACGAGAACTTCATCCAGACCGACGCGTCGATCAATCCGGGCAACTCCGGTGGGCCGCTCGTGAATCTGCGCGGCGAGGTGATCGGGATCAACACCGCCATCGTGGCCACCGGTCAGGGCATCGGCTTCGCGATTCCCGCCAACATGGTCAAGCGCGTCACGGCGCAGTTGATGGACCGCGGCAAGGTGACCCGCGGATGGATCGGCATCGCGATGGAGCCCTTGACGAACGAGCTGGCGCAGTCGTTCGGCTTGCGCGAGGCGCGCGGCGCAGTCGTGGCGCGGGTCTATCCAGGAGGTCCCGCGGCGGCGGCCGGCATCGAGAAGAACGACGTGGTCCTGACGTTCGAGGGCGTTCCGGTCGAAGACTACCGTCAGCTGCAGCGGCTCTCGGCTGACGCCGAGGTCGGCAAAACCGTCAAGCTCGAGATCGTCCGCAACCGCGAGCGACGCACGGTTGAGCTCCGCGTCGCCGAGGCTCCCGACCGCGTCTCCCCCGACCGCCCCCCCGCTCCCCGCGAGCGCTGAGTCGAAGCAACAGGCGCGATCGGACCGAACGAGCCCGCAAGCAGCAAACTGGCCAAGTCATCAGCAAATCTAGCTGAGCCCCAAAACAAAAATCAGGACTCGCGAGTCTCCATCGCCAGACGGCAGACTGGGCCGGGTCGATCCGGGTCCGGGGAGTCTCGCGCGACCTGTGTAGGCAGCGTAGCTACGACGAAACGCACGAGGCCGGTCGTCCGCAATGAGTGCAGTCAGGTCGCGCGAGACTCCCCGGACCCGGATCGACCCGGCCCAGCCCCCGAGCTAAGCGACGAAAGGAGGAATCGGCGGAATCTCGACTTGTTGAGTTTTGACCTCGCGCACCCCGGGCACGGAGCGAGCGACCTCGACGGCGCGCTCGAGCGCCGCCGTACCCTCGAGCGTGACGACGCCGCCATGAGCCTCGACCGTGATCCGGTAGCGCCGTGTCTCCGGATGCGTCGCCAGCGCGACCTGCACCCGCGAGGCCAGCGCGCGGGAGGCGACCATCTGACGGCCCGCCTCGGTCGTCGCCATGTCGGGACGGCGCACGAGCGCCTCGAGGATCGCGACCACCGCGTCGTATTTCATCTTCTCGGTGTTCACGACCAGCTCGTAGAGCGTGGGATCGGCGATGTCGACCTCGTAGAGATAGCGCATTCTGCCGGACTTCTCGAGGTCGTCGCGGCGCACGAGCTCGGCGGCCGCGCGATAGTTGGGCGTCTCACCGGTCATCTCGGCGGTGCGCTTGACCCACTGCTTCACCCGGTGCTCGAACGGACCGATGACCCGGGCGCGGAGCACGTGCGGGACGCCGCGGAGCAGCCACTGGCCACCGCCGCGCATCAAGACGCAGTTGTCGTCTTCGGCGAACTCGAGGCAGGTCGTCTGGAGCACGGTGATGTGATGGCGCGTCTCGGTGTCGAAGCGCTCGAACAGAGTCGGCTTCGACTCATCGAGATGTGAGAGCTTGTCCTCCGCGAGCCCGTAACGGCGAGCCGCGTCGAGCAACAGCTCCTGGTTCACATAGCGATACCCGAGTCGCTGCGCCAGCGACATGCCGATCTCGGGGCCGCCCGCTCCCATCTGATGCGAGACAACGATGATGGCCATGGATCACCCCCGCCGATACTTGTCTTTGAGCGTGGTCGGAGCGATCGCGATGCGCTTGCCGGCGACGTCGTCCAGGATGTAGACCTCGTCCGTGAGCGAGCCGCTGACGAAGACCTCGAAGACCTCGAGCGCGGCTTCCAGCGTCGTGTCCGGGCGCCCGGCCATCAGCTCCTCGACTGCGGCGCGCTGGAGTCGCTGCATCAGTCCTCCTCGAAGGTGGCGGTAAGCCTATCCCACAGCCCTGGCGGGGGCAAGCGGGTGAACGCCCGCGTCCGGAAAATGCCGAATCAGGCCCGCCGGCCGATCTTTCGCTCGGGTTCTCCCAGCCGGGCCAGCGGGAAGCGGTCGAAGCTTGGAACGAACGAGTACGGCGGCCACGGCCCGGTCGGAACGACCGCGATGCCGGCGGCGCGCGAGGCGATCGGCGCGATCCGCGCGAGAAATCCGTCGACTTCAGCGCGCGCGACGAGGAAGGCGACGGAGCCCGCGACATTGCTCCCACCCCCGGGCGACCGGTAGCGCCAGCGCTCGATACCGGCTTGCGTAACGAGCCGCTCGGCCAGCTCCCGGAGCTGGACCACGCCGGGCGCGCCGTCGGCGCACTCGCGGCAGGTCCTGTCGATCGAGTGCCCACAGTGAAGGCGCAGAAGCTTGACGTTCATCTCGACGTAGCCTCGGAGCTGGGCCAGCGTCGTGTTGACGAGCGGCGCGTGGGCGGCGAGCCACGCATCGAGGTCGACCGCCGCCACGACCACCCCGAATCTGAACGGCACCGTTCCGGAGGCGTCCAGGGTGGAGGCGACGACGTCGTGGTGCAGGGCCAAGGTCCGCGCGTTGGCCTCGGGCAGTCGATCGAGCTGGCTCACGAGGACCACGAGATCGCCCAGGCGCCGAAGCTCGACGGGGCCCCCGACGCTCGCGCCCGGCGGACGCCACGCCGCCGGGAGCCGGTCGGCGATCGCGTAGAGGTACTGGTACATGCTGCCCCCCGCGCCCCGGACGGGGCGCCGCAAGCTCGGGGCGGATTCGATTGGTAGGTGCGAGGGTATAATGGCCCGGTCGTGTTGTCCAGGCACCGCCGCCGCTCGACGTGCGCCGTCGCCGGTTTCGCGGTCGTTCTGCTCGTCTCGGGCGCCTTCGCGGCCAAGCCCTCGCCCACGCTACCGGCTCAGATGCCTGCCGGCGAGCGCGCCCGGCTTCAGGAGGTCGCCGAAGCGGCCTCGGTGAGCGCGCGGGCAGCCGGCGAGCCTTTCATCGCTCGGCCGGACGTCTTCGAGTTCCTCCTCGATCACCCGGAGTTCGCGACCCACGTCACTCGGGCGCTGAAGCTGGCCCGCTACCGGATCTGGCGCGGCCCCGAAGGCGGCCTCTGGCTCGACGACGGCTGGGGCGTCGTGGGCCAGTTCTCGGTCGTCTATGCGACCAGCGGCACGCGCGTGGCGTACGCGCACGGTCAGTACCAGTCGGGGCTACTCCCGAGCATCAAGGGCCAGGCGGTCGTGCTCATCGAGTACGGGCTGAGCCCGACCGCCGACCACAAGAGCCTGATCTCGCCGGCCGTGACGGGCTTCGTGAAGCTCGAAAGCCGCATCATGGCGCTGGCCGGAATGCTCGCCGGCTCGGTCGCGACGGCCAAGGCGGAGAAGGAAGCCAAGCGACTGGTCAAGCTCTTCGCCAAGGCCAGTCGCGCGATCGAGGACAACCCCGCTCACGTCCACGAGGCCGTGCGGCAGCGCGCCGATGTCCCGCCGCGCGATCTCGAAGAGTTTCGTCGGCTACTCGACCTTCGATAGCACCGCCGCGAGCCCGTCGCGGAAGCGCCCGACCTCGGGATGCAGGCCGACCGCCGTACGATAGGCGTCCGCGGCTTCGACGTGGCGTCCCCGCGCGAACAGCGCGCGCCCGAGCCGCGCGTGGGCGTCGGCGTGGTCGGGCCTGCGTTCGATGACCGCGCGCGCCGCGGTCTCCAGCTCGTCGTAGCTCCCCAGGAGCTCGAGGGAATCCCAGAGGTTGATATGGGCCCGCGGCTCGTCGAAGTTGAGCCGGATCGCCTCGCGGCACTCGGTCGCGGCGTCGGCATACCGGCGCTGCGCCAATAACACCCCGGCCAGCGCGGTGTGCGGGGACGGGGCGTCAGGAGTGATCCGGATGACCGCCCGATAGGCTGCTTCCGACTCGCGATAGCGGTGCTGCTCGGCCAGCATCTCGCCGAGGTCGCCGTGCGCGCGCGCGTACTCGGGCTTGATGCGAACCGCGTCACGAAACGCGGCCTCGGCCTCCGCGTAACGGCCCTGCCAGTAGAGCGCGACGCCGAGGCCACGCCTGAGCGTGGCGTGGTGCGGCCGCAACGCGAGCGCCTCGCGGTACGCCGACTCGGCCTCGAGGTGCTTACCCTGGCGGCCGAGACCGAGCGCCAGGTTCGCGCGAGCCTTCACCAGGTCGGGCCGCAGCCTGATCGCCGAGCGCAACGCCACCTCGGCCTCCGCGTGGCGGCCCTGCCGTCCGAGCGCGACCCCGAGCTCGTAGTGCAGGTCGGCGTCGTCCGGTCGGAGCGCCAGAGCGCGCCGGAACGAGGCCGCAGCCTCGGCGTAGTCACCGAGCGCGCCGAGCGCCAGACCTCGACCGCTATGGAGATCGGCGTCGTCGGGACTGACGGCCAGGGCGTCCGCGTACGCCGTCGCCTCCTCCGCCCATCGTCCCTGACGGCGAAGGGTCGCGGCCAGGCCGAGATGCGCATGCAAATAGCTCGGGCGCAGGCGGATCGCCTCGCGGAACGCCGCCGCGGCGTCGTCGTAGCGACCGAGACGCTCGAGAGTGACCGCGAGGTGATGGTGCGCACGCGCGGCGTCGGGGCGCAGGCGCAGCGATTCGCGGAACGCGGCCGCGGCCTCGACGTCGCGGTGGCGGCGCCGCAGCACGGCGCCGAGCCGCTCGCGCAGATCGGCGTCCTCGGGCCGAAGCCGGATCGCGTCACGATAGGCGCTGGTCGCCTCGGCCAGCCGGCCTTGACGCTCGAGCGACAGCGCGAGGCCCCGCCACGTCTTCACGTCGCTCGGCGTGAGCACGAGCGCCTCGCGGTAGGCCGTCGCGGCCTCGGCGTATCGCGCCTGCTCGTAGAGCGTATCGGCCAGATCGCGTCGTGCCGTCGTGGGCGCCGTGTCGCGCGCGAGCGCCTCGCGGTGGACGACCTCGGCGGCCGTGACCTTACGCTGGCGGCGCAGCACCGTCGCCAGGTTGGCCCGTGCGGTCGCGTCGTTGGGCTTCAGGGTGAGCGCCTCACGGAACGCGGACTCCGCGCCGGCGTAGTCGCCCCGACGGCTGAGCGCCAGACCGAGGCTCACGTACGCCTGCGGCGAGTCGGGTCGGAGCCGGATCGCCTCGCGGAACGCCGAGGCCGCTTCGGCGTACCGCGTCTGCTCGAAGAGCGCGCCACCGAGCTCGAGATGCGCCGAGACCCCATCGGGCTTGAGGAGGATCGCCTGCTTGAAGACCGCCTCGGCCTCGACCGACCGGCGCTGGCGGCGCAAGACCAACCCGAGCCCGAGGTAGGCCCTCAGGCGTCCCGGGTCGGTGCGGACCGCTTCACGGTATGCCGCCTCGGCCTCGCGGTACCGGCCCTGCCTGGCCCACACGTGGGCACGCTCGCACAGGGACTCCGCTTCGGCCACCGTCTACTCGGGCAAGACCGCGATCGCCTCGATCTCCACGAGCAGGTCGTCTCGGACCAGACGTGAGATCTCGACGAGCGTGCTGGCGGGACGGTGAGGCCCGAAATACTCCTTGCGGGCGACATTGACCTTCTCGCGATCGGCGATGTTCTTGAGGAACACGGTGACCTTGCACACGTCGGCGAACGTCGCGCCGGCGGCCGCGAGACACTTCTTGAGATTTTCGTGGACCTGCCGGGCCTGAGCGGTCGCGTCGTTCCCCCCGATCGTGCGTCCCTGCGCGTCGGAGGCGACGCACCCGGAGACGAACACGAGGCGGCCGGCGCGCACGACGTTGGTGAAGTGGCTGATCGGCTCGGGCATCCCGGGAACTCGAATCTCTTCGCGGCGACCAATTCCGTCCATGGCTCCTCGCCTCGCAGTTCGACGCGTCCGTTCGGAGAGACGAGGCTCGACTCGACCTCACTTCGCTACTCAGCTCTCCCGATCCCGCCGTCGACGCCGTAACTGTATATCAAGACGCGCGGTGCCCGGTAGACAAGAGCGCATCGAAGCGCGGGACCGAATGGCGTGTGGTAACTCCTGTGGGCGAGTGGGGTGGTCGCACTCAGGAGCGCGGAAGGAGGACGGTGAAGCAGCTACCCTCGCCTTCGCGCGACTCCGCGGTCACGCGACCTCGATGGGCCTTCGCGACGCCCTGGACGATCGCCAGCCCCAGGCCGGTACCGCCCCGATCTCGGTGTGCCTGCCGGTAGGGGTCGAAGATATTGGGCAGCGCCTCAGCGGGAATGCCCACGCCAGTATCCTCGACCTGGAGCTCGAGCTCGGGGCTCGCGTCGGTGAGCCGCACGAAAACACGCCCGCCGCGCGGGGTAAACCGGATCGCGTTGGCGCCAAGGTTGACGACGAGCTGATAGAGACGCTCCTCGTCGCCGAGGTACATGAAGTGAGACCCGTAGAGCTCGCGCTCCAGGGCGACTCCTGCCTCCTCGGCCTGCGGGTGAAGCTCTTCGACGACGCGGTCCACAAGTCCGGCAAGATCGAGTGGCTTCCGTTCCAGCTCCATGAGCCCGGCGCGAAGGCGCGACATTTCGAGAATCTGATTGGCCAGCCGAAGCAGGCGCTCGGAACTCTGCCCGATGATGTCGGTGAGACGCGCCTGTCTCTCCGTGAGCGGACCGGGATCGCTGGTGTGAAGAAGGTCGACGGCGCCGCGGATCGACGTGAGCGGCGACCGGAGCTCATGTGAGACGGTCTCGAAGAACTCCCGCTTGGCTTCCTCGACCTGACGCAGCTCACTCGCCATCAAATTGAACGCACGCGCAAGCGCTCCAATCTCGTCCCGGCTTTCGATCACGATGGGCTCTGAGAACGCGTTCGCGGCGACCTCTGCCGTGGCCGAGGAGAGGAGCTCGAGCGAGCGTGTCATCCGTCGAGCGATGATGGCCGTCCCGAACAAGGCCAGACCGACGGCGGTGCCCAACGCGATCAGCACGGCGGTCCAGGTGCGGCGTTCCAGGCGCGCGGCCTCGGCCTGCGCCGCGACGACCCGCACGCGGGTGGCAGACATCATCGCGTCCAGGCTCTTTTGGACTTGCTCAGCGAGCACTCGAGCGGTGTTGTCGGTGAGACGTAGGGCGCCGGTGCGATCGCCTTGCTGGAGCAGCCTCTGCTCTTCTGTCACAATACGGCGGTACTCCGCGAACTCGGCGCTGGCCTCACGGTGGTGCAGCATCTCCTGCTCGCTGAGCGGATACTCGGCGAGATGCGCGAGGTCCTCGGCGACCCGCGTCGCCAGCTCTGCCCATGCGGTCGCGTACCGACGATCACGCAGCACCAGAGCGCGTGTCTCGAGCGCCACGAGTCTCGGCATCGCTTCGCGGGCGGACGCCGTGACGGTCAGCGCGGGAATCGTGCTGACCGTGATCTCCCGATTCACGGACACGAGACGGCCCACCGCACCCAGGCTCAAGGCACTGACGCCGGCGAACACGAGGATCACGAGCGCTGACGCGAGGAAAATCTTGGAACTGAGCCGGCTACCTAACCCGGTGCAGCCGCACAGGCTGCTCCAGCGTATCGCGCGCCAGTGAAGCAGCGGCTGGATACTCGCGGCACACGACTTTGCGAGCTTCGAGGTCTTTTCGCGTATCTGGCCTCCGAACCAGGACGCGTACTGAGCCCTTGGAATCCCGAAAGCCCGACCGGAGCCTTCCATGGCGGGATGTAGGGGCAAATCTGATACCGGAATCGACATTCCAGGAATATCAATAGCTTCCGCCGGTTCCGGGCACCTGAGCTGGTAAGTCTTTGGGCGGCTAACGATCATTCCCGAGCCAAACGCTGGCTGAATCTCAACCCGACGCCCTCAACCTCGAACGCTTCATCGAGCTCAGCGAACGCGGCGCGGTCTCGCGTTCGCGTTCCTCGGCGGCGTCACCACCGCGCTCGTCTGCGATCAGCTCAAGAGCGGGGTCGTCATCCCGTGCCGCTATGAGCCCGGGCTCCAGCGCACCTACGAGGAATCTCGCTCAGCACTACGGGACGGTGATTCTGCCTGCGCGGCCGGCGAAAGCGCGCGACAAGGCGAAGGTCGAAGTGGCCGTCCAGATCGTGGAGCGGTGGATCCTCGCTCGCCTCCGCCACGAGGTCTTCTCCTCGCTCGCCGCGCTCAACGGGCGCATCGCCGAGCTGCTCGCGGGTGTTGCTGACCTGTGCGGACCGCGGTCTCGAGCAGCGGTACGTCCTTGCGACTCATCGTGAGCGTCTCCGATCGGCTCATGGGATGTGCCTGCATGGTACGATCCGCGATGCGAGGTGAGCACGCGATGAAGGTCGTCAGGCCGTCGCCATCCGGAAGGTCATTCGCTTCCGCGCGCACGGGGGCGCATCGCATATCCCGTTGATCAAGACCCGGGACATCGCCGAGATCCTCGCCGAGCGTCGACCGATCGCTCCCTCGCCCGAGTTTCTCCCACAGGCTCCCAGCGGGACGCGATGATCGTTCTCGGCTACAGCGGGCTTGACGCGTCGGTTCGTTACGCGAGGCGCGACCCCGACTTGCTCCCCGGCGAGGAGCGCATCGTCCAGGGCCTGGACAGCGCCGCGGCGATTCTCGCCGATGGGCGCATCGTCGCCGCCGCCGCCGAGGAGCGCTTCGGCACCGAGAAGCACACCAACGCGTTCCCGCAGGAAGCCATCCAGTACTGCCTGAACGAGGCCGGCATCAGCATGGGGGACGTCGACATGGTCGCGCACGGCTTCGACTACGGCCGCCATGCGACGACGATCGGCGTGGTCAGCCCCGCGCTCTACGCGGAGGTGTACAGCCCGATCCGGCAAGTCGAGCTCTGGCGTGACCGCTTCGACCTGCCTCGGGGAAAATTCGTCAGCGTCCAGCACCATCTCGCCCACGCGGCCAGCGCGTATTTCACCTCGCCGTTCGCCGACGCGCTCTGCGTCGTGTGCGACGGCATGGGCGAGATCGACGCGATGACCATCTATGCGGTGCGAGACGGTCGGTTCGAGGTCCTCGACACCCACCCGATCAGGCACTCGATCGGCATCCTCTACGGGCTCGTCACCAGGCATCTCGGTTTCAAGTTCAACGCCGACGAGTACAAGGTGATGGGCCTGGCGCCTTACGGGAACCCCGAGGTGTACCGGGGGTTCTTCGAGAGCCTCGTCGACCTGCATCCGGACGGCCAGTACGCGCTCCACCTGGAGCGGCTCTCGCCCGAGCGGGCGCCCTATTACCGCCAGGTCCTCGCCGCTTTCGAGAAGCTGCTGCCGCGGCCCGAAGGGACCGAGATGCTCCCCCAGGCGCATTGCGACTTCGCCGCCGCTGCGCAGGAGTGCCTGGAACGGGTCCTGTTCCATGTCGTCACGCACTGGCGCCAGACGACCGGGCTCCGGACGCTCTGCATGGCAGGCGGCGTCGCGCTGAACTGCACCTTCAACGGCAAGCTCGCCCGGCACGGGATCTTCGACGAGATCTACGTGCAGCCCGCCGCCGCCGATGACGGCACGGCCGTCGGGGCGGCGCTGGCCATCCTCCACCAGAGGGGCGAGGATCGGTCCCCGGAGATCGTCCAGGCGCTCCCCTTCTACGGGCCGGCCTATTCGAAGGAGCAGATGCTGGCGGCCCTGCGCGGCCAGGATGACCTCGACCGGACCGACCTCGGCAGCGCGGAGAACGCCGCGGAGGACGCGGCGGGCGCGCTGGCTGCGGACCAGATCATCGCGTGGTTCCAAGGCCGGATGGAGTACGGGCCGCGGGCGCTCGGCAACCGCTCGATCCTCGCCAATCCGCTCGTCCCCGACATCAAGGAGCGGCTCAACCGGGTCATCAAGCTGCGCGAGGGCTTCCGGCCGTTCGCGCCGGCCGTCGCCGCCGAGCGTGCGCCCGAGTACTTCGATTTCACCCCGTCGTCGATGTTCGAGTTCATGCTGGCGACTTGCCCGGTGCGCGAGGAGTGGCGGCATCGACTCCCCGGCATCACCCATGTCGACGGCTCGGCTCGCATGCAGACGGTCGACCCTTCGCGCAATGGGCTGTTCCACCGGCTCATCACCGCGTTCGGCCGGCGGACCGGCGTCTACTCGGTCGTCAACACGTCGTTCAACCTGCGCGGCCAGCCGATGATCGTCTCACCCGCGATTGCCATCGAGACGTTCCGCAAGGTGGCGATCGACCGCCTCTACCTGGGCTCGGTGCGGGTGTGCAAGCGGTGAGCAAGAACGGGAACCGCTTTCCTGGCCAGGTGACAGCGCTCCCGTAGAAAACCGGAAGGGGTGTCCGCCCCACCTTTCAGAGCTCCGGGGATCGTTTGCGCTGCGACCAACCCCGGGTCTCCCCACCCTGAGGCATACTCCTCACCACGATCAGGCACCTACCTGATTGTTTGGTCTCGCCAAGGGTACTACCCCTAGATCAAGGGGCCACGAGTACCGCCCACGCCTGGCGTTGCACCATGCCGTGACGGCGACGAGGTCGAGGAGGCCGTGATGGTCGAGGACATGCTTGGCGGACCAGTCGAGGTCTTCTCCACCTGCCCGCCGATCCGCGGCGAGGGCGGGGCGTACCTGGAAAAGGTCGCAGATGCGGCCCGTTGGAGCGAGCAAGCCGGTTGCAGGGGGATGCTCGTCTATGCGGACAATTCGCAGCTGGACGCGTGGCTGGTGTCCCAGACCATCGTCGAGAACACGCAGGCCCTCTCTCCGCTCGTCGCCGTCCAGCCCGCCTACATGCACCCATACGCGGTGGCCAAGATGGTGACATCCCTCGGGTATCTCTACCGGAGGCGAGTCTACCTGAACATGGTTGCGGGAGGATTCAAGAACGACTTGGCGGCCTTGAACGACACGACCCCCCACGACAAGCGCTATCAGCGCCTGGTCGAGTACACCACGATCATCAAGCGGCTCCTGGCGGGCGCGTCGGCGGTCACCCGCCGGGGGGAATTCTACGCGGTCGACAAGCTGCGGTTGACACCGCCGCTGGCCGCGGATCTCTACCCCGGCATCTTCGTGTCCGGGTCCTCTGACGCCGGGCTGGCGGCGGCGCGCGCGATCGGCGCCACCGCCATTCATTACCCGAAGCCGGCGGAGGCGTACCAGGCTGCGCCTCTCGTCGGGGCCGGCGAGTCCGGCGTCCGGGTGGGGATCATCGCGCGCGAGCGGGAGGAGGACGCCTGGCGCACGGCCCACGCGCGGTTCCCGGAGGACCGAGGCGGCCAACTCACTCATCAGCTCGCCATGAAGGTGTCGGATTCGGTCTGGCACGGGCAGCTGTCCGCGCTCGGCGAGGCGAGCGGACCATACTGGCTCGTCCCCTTCCAGAACTACAAGACCATGTGCCCGTACCTGGTCGGGAGCTACGAGCAGGTCGCGGCCGAGCTCGCGGGATACCTCGCGGCCGGCCATCGCACGTTCATCCTGGACGTGCCGCCGGACCGGGAGGAACTGAGGCACGTCGGGATGGCCTTCGCACAGGTCCGGAAGGAGGCGAGATGCCAGAACTACTCCAGGAGTGGGTGACGCTCCAGGCGGAGAGACAGCCGGGGGTGGCGGTCGTCGGGAACAACGAGCGGCTGACCTATGCGCGGCTGGAGGAGCGGTCGAATCAACTCGCGCGACTCCTGAAAGAGGCGGGGTGCAAGTCGGGGGACCGGGTCTGCCTCTTGATGCCCAAGTCGCCGACGGCGATCGTCAGCCTCCTCGGCATCTACAAGGCGGATTGCCTCTACGTTCCCCTCGATCCGGCCGGCCCGGCGGCCCGCCTGGCGCAGATCATCCAGTCTTGTGGTTCCAGATGGATCCTGGCGGCCGGCCCGGTGAGCGGCGTCCTCGGTGCGCTCGTGGACGACGAGCGATTCCGCGGGTCCATCTCCGTGGGCTGGATGGGCGACGGGGCGGCGCACGGCAAGTTCAGAACCGACTTCACGCGCGATGACGTGGAGAGCTATCCGAGCGCGGTGCTTCACTACGACCATGGCGGCGGCGACCCGGCGCACCTCCTGTTCACCTCGGGATCGACCGGCACCCCCAAAGGGGTGACCATCACGCACGCCAGCGTGATCCGGTTCGTGCAGTGGTCCACGAAGTACTTCGGGATGGCGGCGAGCGACCGGGTGTCGGGGCATTCTCCCCTGCACTTCGACCTGTCCATCTTCGACATCTTCGGCGCCTTCGCGGTCGGGGCCGAGCTGCATCTGGTGCCGCCGGAGCTGAACGTGCTGCCGCACAAGCTCGCGGAGTTCATCCGAAGCGCGGAGTTGACGCAGTGGTTCTCGGTGCCCTCCGTGCTCACGTACATGGCGAAGTTCGACGTCGTGCGCGTCGACGATTTCCCGTCCTTGAAGCGCCTCCTGTGGTGCGGCGAGGTCTTCTCGACGCCGGCGCTCATCCACTGGATGCGCCGGCTGCCCCACGTGACGTTCACGAACCTGTACGGGCCCACGGAGGCCACCATCGCGAGCAGCTACTACACGGTCGCGCGCTGTCCGGAGGACGAGCGGGCCCCGGTCCCCATCGGGCGGGCGTGCGACGGCGAGGAGCTGCTCGTGCTCGATGAAGGGCTGCGCCCGGTCCGGCCGGGCGAGGCCGGGGAGCTGCACATCGCCGGGGCGGGCCTGAGCCCGGGGTACTGGGGTGATCCGGAGAAGACGCGCGCGGCGTTTCCCCGCCGTCCGGGCAGCGCTGACCCGGGGGACCGGCTCTACAAGACGGGCGACGCAGCGAAGGTCGGGGCTGACGGGCTCGTGTATTTCCTCGGGCGGGCTGACTCCCAGATCAAAAGCCGCGGCTATCGGATCGAGCTGGAGGAGATCGAGGCCGCGCTGAACGCGCTCCCGGACGTGGGGGAGTGCGCGGTGGTGGCGGTCCAGACCGATGGCTTCGAGGGCGCGGTGGTCTGTTGCGCGTACGTGCCGGCCTCAGGCGCCGACGGCAGTCCGCTGGCGGTGAGGCAGGCGTTGAGCGCCGCGCTGCCGACCTACATGCTGCCGGCGCGCTGGCGGGTCCTGGACCGGCTTCCGCGGAACGCCAACGGCAAGATCGACCGGCGCCACGTGACGGAGGCGTTCGCTAGCCATGGAGGTCCAGCCGGTGGCGTGGGGTAGCACCACCCGACACTCGATTCGGAGCGGCTCGGCTTCGGGGCGATCGACCGGCGCGGAGGACGTCGCGCCATGGATGGCCACCCGTACGATCGCCTCCGGTCCGGCCTCTCGGCGTTGGAGCGCAAAGGACATCCGCGATGGCCGAACCTAGCGCGTTGGAAGCCCGGATCCGTCAGGTCTTCCGGGACAAGCTGAAGCTGGACGTGCCGTCCGTGGACACGGATCTGTTCGAGACCGCCGCGCTCGATTCGATGGTGTTCGTCGATCTCCTGTTGCACCTGGAGCGCGAGTTCGGGGTCACGGCGGCGCTCGAAGACATCGAGTTCGACCATTTCAGGTCCATCGAGCGGATCGCGGAGTTCGTGGCCAACCGCGTCGCCAGGGCCGAGGACACGGCCCCCCGGCGCGGTCGCAACCAGTCCATCGCGGACGCCCCGAGGGAGTGACCTGATACGCCTTCGGGCGGCGGATGGAGACGAGCCGGGCATGAGGACAGCCGGACGGATCACGAGACGCGGCGGTTACGTGCGGCCCTTCGTCGAGGCGGACATCCCGCAGGTCGCGGAGCTGCATCGGCGGGTGTTTCAGACCGGCGAAGCGCCTTCGGCGGAGCTCGAGCGGCGGTATCGCGCGTACTTCCGGGGAATTTTCCTGGACAATCCTTGGTACGACGAGGAGGTATCGCCGCTCGTGTACGAGGACGCCGACGGGTCGATCGCCGGGTTCCTTGGCGTCATGCCGCGGCGGATGTCGATCCGCGGCCGGCCGATCCAGGCTGCAGTGAGCTCGCAGTTCATCGTGGAGCCGGGCCGTCGGTCCACGATGGCGGCGGTCCATCTGATGAAGACGTTCATGTCTGGACCGCAAGACGTGTCGATCGCGGACGAGGCGAACGGCCTGTCACGCAAGCTGTGGGAGAGCCTCGGGGGCGCCACGGCGTTGCTCCACAGCATCCACTGGGCGCGCCTTCTGCGGCCCGCCCAGTTCGGGCTCCTGAGGATGGGGAGGGGGACACGCCTCGGGACCGCATCCGTGCTCAGGCCGGTGTGCCGCCTGGTGGACGGCGTCGCCGCCCATCTGCCCCGGAGCCCGTTCCGGCACTCGGTTACATCGTCCAGTGAGGACCTGGACGTGGAGACGCTCCTCGCCTGCTTGTCGGAGTCTTCGGGTCGGCCGGCCCTCAGACCGGAGTACGACGCGCGCTCGTTGCGGTGGCTTCTGGGGTTTCTGGTCCCTGCCAGAGGCGAGGGATCGCTGCACAAGGCGCTCGTGCGGGACGCTGCCGGGCAGGTGCTGGGGTGGTACCTGTACTATGCCGGTCCAGCGGGCCTCGGGGAAGCGGTCCACATCGGGGCACGGCACGAGTCGATGAAGGCGGTGCTGGAGCACCTGTTCCAGGACGCCTGGCGCCGGGACGTCGTCGCGCTCTCGGGGCGACTGGAGCCGCGGTTCACAGCGGGTTTCGCGCAGACCTACTGCCTGTTCCATCCTCGCCTCTGCTGGATGCTGGTCCATTCCCGCGACGCGGAGGTGCTGCAGGCTATCCATAGTGGGGACGCCATGCTCACGCGTCTGGAAGGCGAGTGGTGCATGCGATTTCAGATGGAGTCCCGGTGAGCGCGCCCACTCGGCCACGGAATCCGTACGGAGATCTGCGTCGGATACAGGGCCGATTCACCGGCGGCCGCGACGACGGCGAATCCGTCGATGAACGCGATCGAGCTCGTCCAGCCTCAGCGTCCCCGACTTCCTAGAAGTCCTCGTCCTTCTTACAACTCCCGCCCCGTCACGGTGGCTCCTTATGTCGGATCGAGAATGTTGTTCTCCGTCCGGGGCGACGCCACGTGGAAGGCGAGGCAAGCGTGGATGCCGCCCATGGGCCACGCCAGTGCCGTCCCTCTTCACGATGCGACCAACCACGAGGATCGCCAGCGGGTTGCTCGCGGAATTCTTGTACGTCTGGTAGCAGGCGTCGAGATGGCGGACGGCGGGTAAAGTGAGTTGTCCGTTTTTGATACTTGCCAGACCCCGATACCCGTACGCTTTGATGAAATCGCTTTCGAATTGAGGTTTGCTGTACATGAGTCTGCCCTCCCTTGGGTGGCGCAAACTATTCGATCACCTGATCCGCCCACAGCAGCAGCGCCTGCGGGATCGGCAGCCCGAGCGCCTTCGCAGTTTTGAGGTTGATGACCAGCTCGAACTTGGTGGGCTGCTCGACGGGAAGATCGGCGGGCCGCCGCCGCAAGAAATACGGACGCTGACTCACCGGGTCGCGTCCGAACCGAGCCCGAGCGCCGAGACGATGGGCTGGTCCACGACGATCTGCCCCGACTGCTTGGTCACTAGACCAAAGTCGCCAGCGTAGTCCCACATGGTCCACCCGATCCCATGCATCTCAAGCGCGGTGCGGACATCGGCAATCCAGCGCACCCGGTCGCCGGCAGGCGCCACACGCCGATAGACGCCGAACTCATTACATGTTACGCGAACATTCCGCTTCTTCGCCCACACGGCAACCTGCTGAATCTCAGCCCGAATGCGCGCTCCGCTCCACTGCTCATACCCGTAACGGGTCACGAGCAGCCTGGACACGTCATCGGACAGCGCATCGGCCACGGGTGCGACGTTGTCTGAGCTGGAGGGATAAGGGACAGCGGCGAGGTGGCGCCAGAACGGCCTGCCCCAAGCGGCGCCCTGATGCGTGAATATCTGAGGCAGGTAGAAGTGGAAGTTGTAGATGACGTTGGCGTCGCGGACCGGCTCGAGACTTAGCAGTTCTTCAATGCTCGCCGACCGGTGCCCACTGACGATCGCCGTGTGCCGTGGTGCCGCTTGTCGGATGCCGGCGAGCAGTTTGGCCTGGACACCGCTCCATCGGTAGCGGTCCTCGAACTCCGGCTCGTTCAGGATCTCGAAAACGACCCGTGCGACAGGCAACCCGGCGAACCGACCGGCAAGGTCGCGCCAGAAGTCCGCGAAGCGCTCGACGTAGCTATCGTCTCGCGCCAGCGCCTTCTTGAAGTCCGGGGTCGGATGCATATCGATCACGACCGCCAGGTCGGCGTCGATGATCATCCGTATGGCTCGTTCGAGTTCCTGCAGCCGATCGCGTTGAACGATCTCGACATTCGCGGGCGTGAAGAGCAGCGCCGGGTCAACGCTGAGACGCACGTGATCGAATCCCAGCCGGCGAATAAGTGCGACGTCGGAGGCGGTCGTGTACGTGGTCAGATGCTCCTGGTTATAACCGTGCGCGCTTCGAGCCTGAGCGAACCAATGGCTGAGATTCAGGCCGCGCCGAAGCGTCGGAACGGGCGGGGCGTCGCCCCCTGGCGTGTGTTGTGCGCTCTGATTGCCAAACGCCGCGGCGGCGGTCAAACCGATGGCGAGCCCGAACGCGATGGACAGCATCCGCGCGCGCATGGGCTATCTTAGCCCCGACGACCGGCGAAAGGATTCGGGAATGGATCAGTCGACGGAGACGCGCGGCGTTCTGTCGACAATTCGCGCCGGATCCAGACCGCCTCGCGCGTCGTTGTTTCGGAGGTCGTAGGAGACGGAGATCGAGCCAATCACCAGGCCGGCGACGACCAGGCACCAGGCGAAGACCCGCATCACGTCCCCGAGCTTGCGCATCATAGGGCATCGCTCCAGGAGACCCGGACCTGCACGTCATGACCGGAAAGATCGGCAGCACGTACGGAAACGCGTGTCCCAGACACGACGACTCGAGGGAACGGGAAGCTGCCGGCCGTCGAGACCTGGATCATCACTTGTTCCTGCCCAGCTTCACCGATGGCGAAGTCGAGAGACGGGATCCCGAAGGCGGCGAGAAGTTGTTTCATCGCATCCTCGGTGGCGTCGACGGTGACGATCGGTCGGGATGCTTTCGGTGCACGCCAGTCGCCGTGGAAAACGTCCATGTCAGCGTCTCCTTTCTCAGCCGACTTTCGGCATCAGGCGATCTTCGTATTGCTTGGTGGGGTCGGTCGGCCGCGGGAGTAGATAGTGGCGATCATGAGAGCAGCCCCTCGATCTGCTGATGGTGGGTCAGCGTTTCCTTCAGCGCGTCCACCCAAATCCGGTGCGGAACCTTCGGCACGTTGCCAGTCATCTCCTGCCACGGGATTCTCACGTCAGCCTTGAACGCATCGAAGGCCTGCAACAGGTGCGCCGTCGCGAGCTCGAATACGGCGTCGTACATCGGGTCCGCCATCCCGCGCCCTCTTTCCTCCAAGGCCCCTCGAGCTGCCGGCAGATGCCATCGCCGCATCGGGGGGGGCCATCACCGCATCCTTTCCAGGATGTATCCCGCCAATTGAAGCGCCGAACCCTACGATGAGCAAGTAAACGCCAGATGGCCAAAGACGTGGATATCGCAAGATGACAAACGAATATTCGATGCGCCTTCCGCTTTTCTGTTCGACCGTTCCAATCGCAGCATCCCCCGAGGCGCTTTGTTGCGAGATGCCGAGGAACAGGGCGGCGAGGAAGCCGACAACAAGACCAGCGGGCTGGAGCAGGGGAGACACGAAGGTCTCCATCACGCCGCTCCATGGGTGTCGATCCAGTTCTCCGCGTGCTTCTTGGCAAGCCCTAGAATCCCCTCCTTGCTAGAAGCCTTGGTGGCGAAGCCCAGCGGCATCGGGCTCTGCTCTCGTGACGGTCTTCCCGGTTCGTACACTTCGATGCGCGCGGACCACCGGCCGTCTTGCACGAGCGCCGTCAGTCCAAACCGCCAACCCTTGTAATCGTGCATTCGCCTCATCAGCGTCTCTCCCTCCCCGCCAGCAGGCTCGACATCCGCCGCTGATAGCGCGCCCGGCGCTTGGTGCTGATGCCGGCGTCGGCCAACGTCTGCTCCGGGGTGGTGGTCTGAGCGGCGCGGATCTCCGCGAGGTTGACCTTGGTGCGAGCGATCTGCGCGGCCAGACGCCGGAGATGACGTCCCGCTGTAGCCACTCCCACGCCCGCGTCGACGGCCTGGCCGAAGCGGACGACGGCCTAAATCCATGACTCGCCAAATGGCCGGACGGCTTCGCAGCCCGGGTGACGCTGCTCGGGCAACTGCGCGCCGCCGGCTACAGCAAGGACACGGTGCGCCTGGCGCGCGCCACGCTCTCAGTCATGCTCGGCGACGCCGTCGTGAGAGAGTCGGAAGTGCGTGATTCTGAATGGAGCCGGCGGCGGGACTTGAACCCGCGACCTGCTGATTACGAATCAGCTGCTCTGCCACTGAGCTACACCGGCGCCGGAGGATCACGCTAGCACAACTCGTCGTCACGAGCGAGCCTCCCACCTGGGCGCACGCGCAGTGATAGAATGCCGGAACCATGAAGTTTCTCTGTCTCGACTGCGACGAACCGATGAAGCTTCACTCGACCGAGGGGCCCGACGAGGGCTCGCTGGCGGTCACGTTCCGCTGTCCGGAATGCGGATTCCGCGTCGCGATGCTCACCAACCCGTTCGAGACGCAGATGGTCCGAAGCCTCGGCGTCAAGGTCGGCGGCAGCGCGACCCCGCCGGCTCCGTTCGAGCACGTGCGCACGATGATGGCCAACCCACGCGCCGATGCCTTCGAAGGCGACGCTGCCAAGATCGGCGACGACCGCGGCGATGAGTCGGGCGCAGACTCTGGCGGCTGTCCCTTCGCGGCGATCGTCAACGAGGGCGCCAATGTCACGCCGGCTACCGTGCCCTGGACCACCGAAGCCGAGGCGCGCGTGGAGCGGATCCCGTCGTTCATCCGGCCCATGGCGCGCCGCGCGATCGAGCGGTTCGCGGCCGAGCACGGCTACGCGACCATCGACGAGACCGTGATGGACGAAGCGCGGGGCGCGTTCGGAATGTAGATGACGAAGGCCGACATCGTATCGCGGATGGCGGTGGCGGCCGGCTGGCCGAAGGCCGGTACCGAGCGCGCGCTCAGGGCAGCGCTCGGCGGCATCCGCGCCTCGCTCAAGCGGGGCGATGCGGTCACCCTCGTCGGATTCGGAACATTCTCAGTCGCGCGACGCAAGCCGCGCACCCTGAAGAACCCTCGGACCGGCCAGGCGGTGACGGTCGCCGGCCGCATCCCACGCTTCAAGCCGTCGAAAGAGCTAAAGCAGGCCGTCCGCTGACCGGTTTTTCCTTGCCGCCTGCTTTGGGCGGTCGCTAGAATCGAACGCAGTGCATCCAGGTCGTATGCTCGCCGCCCTGGCGGTGCTGGTTGCCGCCCTAGCTCCCCTCGCCGCGAACGCCCAGTCGGCGCGGGCCGCTGCCGACGGACGTCCGCTGGTGGTCACGGCTGAAGCCGTTCTGCTCCTCGACCCCGAGGGCCGGACGCTCTTCGCCAAGAATCCGGAGGAGGAGCGGGCGCCCGCCAGCCTCGTGAAGCTGATGACGCTCTACCTCGCGTTCGAGGACATCGAGGCCGGGCGCGCGGAGCTCGACGAGCTGGTGCCGGTGAGCCGCTACGCGTCGCTGACGCCGAAGGCCCGGATGGGGCTCCGGGCCGGCGAGCTCGTGCCGCTGCACGTCCTCCTCGAGGGCGTTGCGATCGCCTCGGCGAACGACGCGGCGACCGCGCTGGCCGAGCGCCTCTCCGGGGACGAGTGGAGCTTCGTCGGCCGGATGAACGCCAAGGCACAGGAGCTCGACCTGCACGCCACACGATTCGCGAACCCGCACGGTCTGCCCGACCCCTCGCAGCGGAGCAACGCTCGCGACCTGGCCCAGCTCATCGCCCGGCTGCTCCGCGATCATCCGGCGGCGCGTCCGATGCTGGGCGGGCAGACCTTCGTCTACCGCGGACGGGTCTACGCGCGCCACATTCCCCTCTTCAACGATCCCCTCGGCGTGCAGGCGCTCAAGACCGGATTCACCCTCGAGGCCGGCTACAACCTGGCCGTCTCGGCCTGGCGCGACGGGCAGCAGTTCATCATGATCGTGCTCGGCTCCCGCACGCGCACGTCCTCGTTCCTCGACGCGAAGAAGCTCCTGAAATACGGTTTCGTCGAGGCGGGTCTGGATGCGGCGCCCGAGCCGAGCCCGCCGCGGAAGCGGCCGGCGCGGACGCGACGCATGTCGTACTCCCGGTGAGCCCGATCCGCGGCTACGTCTTCGACGCGTATGGCACGCTCTTCGACGTCCACTCGGTCGTCGAAGCCGGCCGCGTGATCACGGGCGATCCGGTGGCGCTGTCGACCATGTGGCGTCAGAAGCAGCTCGAGTACACGTGGCTCCGGGCGCTCATGGGCACTTACGCCGACTTCTGGGTCGTGACCGAGGCGGCGCTGCGCTACACGATCGGTCGGCTCGGGCTCACCGCGAGCGAGGCCCAGGTGCGGCAGCTGATGGAGGCGTACCTCTCGCTCGCCTGCTTTCCCGAGGTGAAGGCCGCCCTCAGGCAGCTCGCCGGGCGGCCGCGCGCGGTGCTCTCGAACGGCGCGCCGTCGATGCTGGCGGCGGCCGTCACCGCGAGCGGGCTCACCGCGCTACTCGAGCACGTCATCTCCGTGGACCGTGTGAAGACGTACAAGCCATCGCCGCTCGTGTACGCGCTCGGTCCTGAAACGCTGGGCGTGTCCGCCGGCGAGCTGCTCTTCGTGTCCTCGAACGGCTGGGACGTCGCCGGGGCGAAGGCGTTCGGCTACCAGGTCGTCTGGTGCAACCGGACGGGCGCGCCGGAGGAAGAGCTCGGCGTGCGCCCCGATCTCGTGATCGACTCGCTCGAGAAGATCCCGCGCTGAGCGCTCGAGCAAAACAAAAGGGCGGCTCGCCGAACGCAAGCCGCCCGCGACGGCAGAAGACGCGGGACTTCTACTTCTTGCCGGCCAGCTTCTTCCGCTTCACGTAGGCCCAGATCTTCTTCGTCATCTCGGACGGCCCGATCGGCGAGCCGCCGAAGATGGACTCGGCCGAGTCCTTGCAGCCCTTGAAGTTGATCGAGTAGCCCCCGAACGCCTTCTTCCCCTTCGCCATAGTGCCTCCTTACCTCGTAAATGGTGACCCGAGCCCTGATCTCCCTCGGGGGTATTCCTACCACAGGCACGAGGGCATGGAAAGTTAAAATACCATCCCTTGGGTGTTTCCCCCGAGGGGGGAATACCCCGCTGGGGTATAGCACCCGGTGGGTGGTGGGCGCTCAGCGCGGCTGGAACGCGGGCATCACGTCGCGCGCGAACCAGCGGAGCTGCTCCTTGAACTCCTTCGCCGGGAGGCCCTCGGCCCAATGGATCATGAAGTCCTCGAGCCCGGGATACTTGGCCGCGATCGACTTGATCCCGTCGATCACGTGCGACGGCGGCCCGCAGAACCACGCCTTCTGCTGGATGCCGTCGGAGAGCGACGGCACGCGCGCGGGCGCGCCCGGCGTACCCCACGTGCGGCCGTGCTCGTCGGCGTAGCGCACGAAGCCGAAGGGCGCGAACCACTTGTAGCGCTCATCGTGCGACGGCTCGACACGGCGCTTGGCCTCCTCGGGCGTGTCGGCCAGATAGAGCCCGGCGCCCCAGATCATGTCCTCGCCGAGCTGCTTCTGACGCCCGTACTTCGCGCAGGCGTCGCGATAGGCCTTCACGACGTCGTCGAGGATCTTCTCGCCGTTGAGCGTCACCATCGCCTTGAAGTTCTTGCTCGCCATGTAGTCGATCGATTTGCTGCTGGCGATCGGCATCCAGACCTCGACCGGCACGTGCTTGGGACGCGGGACGCACGTGATGTCGCTGAGCTGATAGCCCCGATACTCGACGGGCGGCGGACACTCGTAGCGCTTGCCGTGGTGGCTGAACGACTCCTCGTTGAAGCACTTCAGCAGGAGGTCGATCTGCTCCTCGAAGAGCTCGCGGTTCGCCGCCTGGTCGATGACCGGCGCCCCGAACGTCTCGACTTCGCGCGAGTGGTATCCCCTCCCGACGCCCATGATCACGCGGCCGTCGGTCACGACGTCGGCCATCGCGTAGTCCTCGGCCAGCCGGATCGGATGCCACATCGGGAGCACGTTGAAGGCGCATCCGAGCTTGAGCCGCCGCGTCTGGGTCGCGAGCCACAGCGAGAGCTGGACGAGGTTCGGAAACACCTCGTAGCCTTCGCGCTGGAAGTGATGCTCGGCCGTCCACAAGGCGTAGTAGCCGAGGTCGTCCATCAGCTGGGCGACGTCGCGCGCCGAGAAGAAAGGCTCGCTCAGCTTGTCGTTGGTGTAGCGACGGGAGTTGGCCGGCGTCCCGTGCAGTCCGATATTTTCCAGATCCACCTGGCCGACGTAGAGCACGTGGAATCGCTTGATCATCTGGCTGTCCATCCTCCATCGACCACGAGCGTCGAGCCCGTGACGTAGTCCGCTTCCGCGCTGGCGAGGTAGCACGCGGCCGCCGCGATCTCGTCGAGGGTGCCGCGCCGGCCCGCCGGCGTGATCGCGCGCACCGCCGCCTCGTCGCCGCCGATTCCGCGCATCACCGGGGCGTCCGCGCCGAGGATCCGCGTCGAGTTGTCGCGAAGCCCGGTCTGGATCGCGCCGGGGCAGATCGCGTTCACCGTGATGCCCCGCCCGGCGTACGTGATCGCGAGCTGGCGCGTCAGGCCGACGACGCCGTGCTTGGACGCGGTGTACGCCGCGCCGCCGCCCGAGCCGACCAATCCGGCGACCGAGGCGATGTTGACGATGCGGCCTCGCCCGAGCGGAAGCATCTCGGCCAGCGCGCGCTTGGCGCCGTAGAACGTGCCGGTGAGATTGATGCCGAGGACGCGCTCCCACAGCGCGGAGCCGATCTCGTCGGCCGGCGCGTAGCCGTCGAGGACGCCGGCCGCGTTGACCATGATCCCGAGGGGGCCGAGCTCGCGCACCCCGGCCGCGATCGCCCGGTCGACGTCGTCCCACCGGCTCACGTCACCCTGCACGAATGTGGCGCGCCCGCCCTTCGTCGCGATGGCGCCCACGGTGTCCTTGCCGCCTTCGGGCAGGACATCCATCACCGCCACCGCCGCGCCCTGGGCAGCCAGAGCCTGAGCGATCGCGCGTCCGATTCCAGAGCCGCCGCCGGTGACGAACGCGCTGCCGACCAGAAGGGTCACGGGCCGGCGAACTCGACGACGGCGCGCGCGGCCGCCTCCGGGGCCTCATGGAGGACCATGTGACCGCCCGGGAGCAACCGCAGCGCCGCGCCCTTGACCCGCCGCTGCCATTCCTCGGCGTAGATCACCGGATTGGCGCGGTCGTCGTCACCCCACACGAGGAGCGTCGGGGCGGCGATGCGATGCAGACGCCGCTGCAGCCCTTTGTCGGGGATCGGCCACACGAACTTGGCCATCGACGACCGGCGCTGGAGCGACTCGACCTGCGCGGCGATGTCGTCCGGGTCGCCGCCCGAGCCCACCGCCCAGTCCAGGGCGACGCGTGAGACCGGGTCGCGCCAGAGGGCGGCCGCAAGCTCGTCGGCGGGCAAGATCAGGATGTCGGCCGACGGCGCGTCGTCGCGCCAGAGGCCGAGGGGTGAGGCGAGCGTGAGGCTTTTCACGCGAGCGGGAAAGACCGCGGCGATCTCCGCGGCCACCATGCCGCCGAACGAGTGGCCGACCAGGTGCACGTGCTCGATCCCGAGCGCGCCGAGGAGCTCGTCGTAGACGAGCGTGAGATCGAGGAGATCCTCGAGCGTCTCGATGCCGGCCGAGCCAGCCACACCCGGGTGAGCCGGCGCGTACACGCTGAAGGACCGCGCCAGGAGGTCGAGGAACGGAGACCACGCGCTGCGCTCGTGGTACGAGTGGAAATAGAGTAGCGGAGCGCCGCGCCCGGCGGCGAGAACCTTGAAGGTCACGGCCCCGCCCCGGATCTCGATCCGTCGCTCGTCGGGCATCAGAACCCGTTCCGCGCGCCCGACGGCCACCAGCGGTCCTTGTAGCCGGGCCACAGGCCGCGCACGTGCGGCATGACTTCCTTCGCGAAGAGCTCCGTGTTCTTGAACGCGAGCTCCTTCGGCATGCTGCCGATCTGGAGCAGGACCATCAGGTGGCCCACCCGCAGGCTCTTGATGCATTCCGTGAGCTGCTCGCGAACCGTCTTGGGACTGCCCGCGATGATGTAGCCCTGATCCACGTACTGACCCCAGTCGAGCGACTGGCGGGCCTTGCGCGCCGCGGCGCCCACCTGGGCGCGGCTGCCGCTCTGCACCGTCTTCACGGTGCGGTAGCCCGGCGCCTCCGCGAAGCCTTCCCAGACGTTCAAACATTTCTGATAGAAGTAGTGCACGTGCGGGAAATATTCGCGCTCGGCCTGCGCGTCGGTCTCCGAGACGCACACGAGCTGGAGGAATCCCGCGCGGAACGGATTGTCGTCGGCGCCGACCCGCGCGATCGCCTCCCAGAAGCCGTCCATCGTGGCCCGGCCCCGTTTGTAGCCGAAGTACGAGAGGTAGCAGTAGACGTAGTCGAGCTTCGCCGTCCACTCCCACGTCTCGACGCTCCCGCCGCCCGGGATCCACACGGGCGGGTGCGGCTTCTGGAGCGGCTGAGGCCAGATATTCGCGTAGCGGACCTGTGTGTACTTGCCGTTGAAGGCGAAGACGTCGGGCCGCGTCCACGCCTGCATGACCAGGTCGTGCGCCTCGTAATACCGGTCGCGCAAAGTGGCCGGGTTGATCCCGTACGCGAAGTTCATGTCCATCGAGGTGCCGACGGGGAACCCGGCGACGAGCCGGCCGCCCGAGAGCAGGTCGAGCATCGCGAATTCTTCGGCGACGCGGAGCGGCGGGTTGTACGCGGCGAGGCTGTTGCCGAGGACGACGAGCGCCGCCTGCGAAGTCCGCCGCGTCAAGGTTGCAGCCATGATGTTCGGCGACGGCATCAGGCCGTAGGCGTTGTTGTGGTGCTCGTTCACGCACAGGCCGTCGAAGCCCTGCTTCTCGGCGAACTCGAGCTCGTCCAGGAACTCCTGGTAGAGCCCCTGCGTCTTCTCGGCGTCGAAGAGGTGGTGCGGAACGTCCACCCAGACCGATCGGTACTTCCGCTCGAAGTCTTCGGGCAAAAACCGGTACGGCATGAGGTGGAAGAAACAGATTTTCATGGTGATTCGGGATGATACCAATCCTCCCCGCAGCGCGCTAGCATAGCCCCCATGCCGAAAGGCAGACGGTTCGTCATCGTGTTCGTCGTCGACGGGCTCAGGCCCGACGCCATCACTCACGAGCTCACGCCGACGCTGTTCCGGCTGCGGTCCGAGGGCGTGGATTTCACGAATAGCCATTCGGTCTTCCCGACGGTGACGCGCGTCAACGCGGCGGCGATCGGGACGGGCATGCATCCGGGCTCGACCGGCATCCTGGGGAACCAGATGTACGCGGCCGTCGTCGATTCGCGCCGGGCACTGGACACCGGCAATCATCGGAAACTGCTCGAGCTCGACCAGGCCACCGGCGGACGCCTCGTGCTCACCGAGACGCTCGGCGAGCGCCTTCACGCGCGTGGGCTGCGGCTGGCCAGCGTCAGCTCGGGCTCGACCGGCAGCGCGTTGCTCACCAACCCCAGGGCGCCGCATGGGATCGGCGTGCTCGTCAACGGCGCCTTCGACCCGGGCAAATTGGTGGCGTGGCCGGCCGACGTGAGCGCGGCGATCCTCGCCAAGTTCGGCGCGGCACCCGCGCGGGGTGCGTTGCCCCGGTACGACGCGGTGGTGACCTGGACGCAGCAGGTGCTGCGCGAGTACGTGCTCCCTGAGCTGGCGCCCGACGTCGTGATCAACTGGCTCACCGAGCCGGATCACAGCCAGCATCACCTCGGCGTGGGCTCGGCGTCCGCGCTCGAGGCCCTCGCCAACGACGACCGCGAGATCGCCCGCGTGCTGAAGACGCTCGACGACCGCGGGCTGATGGCGTCGACCGACGTGCTGGTGGTCTCCGACCACGGGTTCACGACCAACGTGAGCGGCGTCGACGTCGCCGGAGCGCTCATCGAAGCCGGGCTGAAAGCGGCGGCCGACTCCGGCGACGTGGTCCTGGCCAGCAGCGGACAGGCAGTTGCCGTTCACGTCGAGGGTCACGATCGTGACCGCATCGCGGCGATCGCGCGCCTGGTCCAGTCGCGCGAGTGGGGCGGCGTCGTCTTCACGAGAGGGCGGGCGGACGGCGACGCGCGAGGCGCCGTCGACGGAACGTTTTCGCTCGAGCTGATCCACGTGGCCAACGCCGCGCGCGGTCCCGATCTGCTCTTCACGTTCCCCTGGACGTCGCGCGCGAACGCGTTCGGGGTGCCGGGGACCGACCGGGCGAGCATCAGCGGCGGCGCGAAGCTCTACGCCAGCGACCACGGAAGCATGAGCCCGTGGAACGTGCGCAACACGTTCGTGGGGTGGGGCGTCGACTTCAAGAAGCGCTCGACGGTCCGCACGCCCGTGGGCAATGTGGACGTGGCGCCGACCATCCTGGCCCTCCTCGGCATCACTGAGGACGGCGCCCTCGACGGCCGCGTGCTCGCCGAGGCCCTCGAGGAGGGACCCGACGCCGAGCAGATCGCGGTCGACACGCGCGTCCACACCGTGGAGGTCGAGGGCTACCGCGCGGCGATCCAGATATCGGAGGTCGACGGGCGTCGCTACGTCGACAAGAGCTGGCGTATCCGTTGAGTGCGGTGGTCAGACGATGCGAAACCGCCCCGGCGCTGACTTGATCGCCGGCGGGTTCCAGCGTAGGCTCTGCGCTGTCAACAACGCGCCAGCCCACGGGCTGTAAACGCGGGAGCTCGGGGAACCGGGCTGAGAGGGCGGCTCACCGCCGCCGACCGCATGAACCTGAACTGGTTAATGCCAGCGAAGGGAGGCTCCGTATGTCACAGTCGAATTCGGCGTCCCGCAAGGTCTACGTCACCGGATCCCGTCCGGACATCCGCGTCCCGATGCGCGAGATCGCGCTGTCGGGCGGCAATCCGCCGCTCCGTCTCTACGACACGAGCGGCCCCTACACCGATCCCAGCGTCGACCTCGATCTGAAGCGTGGCCTGACCGCGCTCAGGCTTCCCTGGATCCACGGCCGCGGCGACGTCCAGGAGTTGCCCGGCCCGTCGTCCGCGTATCGCCGGAGCCGGGACGAAAATCCCGCCCTCGGCGGCGTGAGGTTCGCGAGCGTGCGGCGGCCGCTCCGCGCCAGCCCGGGCCGGTGCGTCACCCAGATGCACTACGCGCGACGCGGTGAGATCACGCCCGAGATGGAGTTCATCGCGCTGCGCGAGGGCCTGGCGCCCGAGCTCGTGCGCGACGAGGTCGCGCGGGGCCGCGCGATCATCCCGTCGAACGTGAACCATCCCGAGACGGAGCCGATGATCATCGGGCGCAAGTTCCTGGTGAAGATCAACGCCAACATCGGAAACTCGGCGGTCGCCTCCTCGATCGAGGAAGAGGTCGAGAAGATGACGTGGGCGACGCGCTGGGGCGCCGACACGGTGATGGATCTCTCGACCGGTAAGAACATCCACGAGACCCGCGAGTGGATCCTCCGGAACTCGCCGGTGCCGATCGGCACGGTGCCGATCTACCAGGCGCTCGAGAAGGTGGGCGGCAAGGCCGAGGAGCTCACCTGGGAGATCTACCGCGACACGCTCATCGAGCAGGCCGAGCAGGGCGTCGACTACTTCACGATCCACGCCGGCGTGCGCCTGCCGTATATCCCGCTCACGGCCAAACGCGTGACCGGCATCGTCTCACGCGGCGGCTCGATCATGGCCAAGTGGTGCCTCGCCCACCACCGCGAGAGCTTCCTCTACACCAACTTCCGAGAGATCTGCGAGATCATGGCCGCCTACGACGTCGCGTTCTCGCTGGGCGACGGCCTGCGCCCCGGCTCCAATGCCGACGCCAACGACGAGGCGCAGTTCGCGGAGCTCGACACGCTCGGCGAGCTCACGAAGATCGCCTGGGAGCGCGACGTGCAGGTGATGATCGAGGGCCCCGGCCACGTGCCGATGCACCTGATCAAGGAGAACATGGACCGTCAGCTCGCGGTCTGCCACGAGGCGCCCTTTTACACGCTCGGGCCGCTGACGACCGACGTGGCGCCGGGCTACGACCATATCACCTCGGCGATCGGCGCGGCGATGATCGGCTGGTTCGGCACGGCGATGCTCTGCTACGTGACGCCCAAGGAGCACCTGGGTCTGCCCAACCGCAAGGACGTGAAGGACGGTGTGATAGCCTACAAGATCGCCGCCCACGCGGCGGACATCGCCAAGGGCCATCCCGGCGCGCGTGACTGGGACGACACGCTCTCACGGGCGCGCTTCGAGTTCCGGTGGGAGGATCAGTTCAACCTCTCGCTCGATCCGGAGACGGCGCGCGAGTTCCACGACGAGACGTTGCCGGCCGAAGGCGCGAAGATCGCGCACTTCTGCTCGATGTGCGGCCCGCACTTCTGCTCGATGAAGATCACGCAGGACGTGCGCGACTACGCCGCCAAGCACGGCATCGCGGAGGAGACCGCCGCGATCGCGCAGGGGCTCCGGGAGAAGGCGGAGGAGTTCAGGAAGGGCGGCGGCGAGATCTATCGCCGGGCCTGAACGCGCGTAGGCTTCTTTCGATTCTTTCGGTACTACAAAAGCCGCGCTCTCACTTGGCAATCGTCGTCACGGCTATGCAAAGCTTTGCATAGCCGTGGACGCAACAATCGGTATTTTCCGGAATCGCGCAAGCACTTCTCGTTTTTCCTGGCACCTTGCGTTTTCCCTGTGCGTTTTCCCTGTTGACAACGCAATCTGTTGGACCGATATTGCGGCCGGTCGTAGGTTCACCGTTCGTCCTCGTCCTTTTCGAAACGCGGAGAAGGGCAGATTGTTCCGAACGCTTGAGCCCAGACGAATGACAACCGATTGCGTCCCAAGGTTCCGCGGTCGGGCGAACAACGCACGTCTTTCGCAGAATGTTTGACGCCGCCGCATACACGAGGTCGGGAAGCGATGCCTGAGAAGTTGAGAGCCGCTGCACAGCCTGCCTTGTCCGCGGAAGACAACAACGGCACACAATTCATACTGGCGTTCTCGGGCAACGCGTCCAGCGCAGCGGAACTGACGCTGTTCATCACGGGCGACACGCTATCTCGGCCCCGTGACGTCGTAAAGACGACGCCGGAACACATAGCTGCGCTAACCACCGAAGAGCAATGGTGACAAAACTACGGGTTTACCGTCCGGTCGTGGCGCTGGTTGGTATCCCCGTCGCGGCCATCCTGCTGCTCGCGGTGCTATCGACGACCGCTCAGGTTCCGACGACAGTCGATTTTCTCGTACCGGCCGCGACGCCGATCACCACGGGTCTCGGCGGTGACGAGATCACCTTCGTCTCCGGGGCGACGTTGACATCAGTTGTAGGCGATTGTGGCATAGGGGGAGCTTTTCTCGTCCAGGGCGTGGTCGTCGTGAAGGCGGGCACTCCAACACCCGCGACAGCCATCGTGACGAGCAGTGTCGATGAGATCCGTCCCGGCACCCGACTGGGCGGCCTGTCGCTCCTCGGCAAGTGCACACTGGGGACCGTCGCATACAATGGATATCGCGGCACCATTCGATAGACGCCTTGGGCTACGTGTTTCGTCCGGTCAGAGAGTCTCCACCGGGCGGGGCCTAGCGGTCGCCCTCGTCCTTTTCGGCGGCGCGGCGGTTTTCTCGCCGGCGCACGCGCAGCTTCGCGGCAGCCAGGCGGTCTTCACGAGTCAGTCGGGAACGTGCGGCGTGGTCGACGCCGCGGACGGCACCGTGACCACATTCGCATGCGACGTTGGCGCAGAAGCCGTCGACGTCACCAGCACCGGAGCCAGGGCCGTCATCGGCTCCTGCGCCACCAACACATTGGCCCTTGTTGACCTCACGTCCGGCCCACCGGCTGT
>QHSQ01000437.1 GCA_003221615.1 Candidatus Rokuibacteriota bacterium
CAAGCCAGGTCCTCGGCTACCGCGACGATAGGCTGCTCGAGCCGCCGAGACGGCATACACACCGACGATGATCGATTTTCATGGTGCAGGGTGGGCCGCAGGCCCATCACCATTTTGGCGAAGGACCGCACAGCGGTGTAGCGGGCGCGACCCGACCGCACCGATTCGCAAAACTGCGACCTTCTCAAAACTGCGACGTCAGCATCTGAATGCTCGTCTGTGCCGCATGGTCCTGCGTGGCACTCGGTGCCGCCGCACTAGCCCCGGTCTATTTCCCTCATGCCACTCGGCATCTCGTGGTTTCCGGATACTTAGCCGCCTCGCCACGAGGCGATCGGCGCGTGGCATCTCCAGTGCACTGGCACGTTCTCGAGGGAAGACCTCCTTCTCGACAAGGGCAAACCTGCCGCGAGGCAGGGACGCAAAGTCACGGACGAACGCGTGACGTTTATTTTCCTCTGTGAACGAGGCGAACCACCGACGGGCTCCGGGAGGTTTCATGATGAAGGCGACTACACGTCTCGAACTCATACTGTTTGGTCTGGTACTCATGCTGTTTGGTATCGCCACTCTGATTCAAGCCCAAGCGCCTTCGCCGACGACCACAGTGACCAGCACAAGTGTCACGGCGGTTGATCCTGGCGTGCGCGGTGGGCCGGCGGGCGCCGGCGGACCGATCAACGGGTTGACCGCCAGGCAATTCGAGTTCTTTACGGATGGCAAAGCGGATTTCGAGGAAGTCGAGGGCGTCGCTGACGGGCTCGGACCGCGCATGAACCTCGACAGCTGTGTTGGCTGTCACGCCCAGCCGGCAACCGGCGGCACCAGCCCGTTCGTGAACCCGCAAGTGGCGTTTGCCTCCAAGGGCGGCGGGACCGATCGGGTCCCGTTCTTCATCATGTTGAACGGGCCGGTGCGCGAAGCGCGGTTCAAGTTCAACCCGGACGGGACGCGGGATGGGGGTGTGCACAACACCGCCACGATCACAGGGCGTATGGGAGCCGCCGGGTGCGTGCTGAGCCAGCCCGACTTCGACACCCAGGCCGCCAACAACAACCTGATCTTCCGGGTTCCGACACCAGTCTTCGGCGCGGGCCTTATCGAGCAGATCCCTGACAGCGTCATCATGGCCAACCAGGCCGCCAACTCCATCAACAAGAAACAACTCGGCATCGGCGGCCATCCCAACCTCTTCGTGTCTGGCAGAGCGATCACCGGGCAGATGAACAACAACGGCAACGACGGAACGATCGCCAGGTTCGGGTGGAAGGCGCAGAACCAGACCCTGCTGCTGTTCTCGGGCGAGGCGTACAACGTCGAGATGGGCATAACGAACGAGTTATTCCAGCAGGAGCGTGAGCAGAACCCGAACTGCCAGTTCGCCACTCTCCCTAATGACGTCACCGACACCGAGGTCACGACCACACCGGCCGGATTGAACGCGATCGAGAAGTTCGCCTTCTTTCAGCGATTCCTGGCGCCGCCCACCCCGTCTCCAGACACGCCTGGGGGTGCGTCCTCGATCAGCAATGGGCGCAGCGTGTTCGTGAGCACCGGCTGCGCGCTCTGCCACACGCCGACGCTGACGACGGGCAATTCCACGGTGGCGGCGCTGAGGAATCAGCCCGTCAACCTCTTCTCGGACATCTTGGTCCATGCCATGGGACCGGGCCTGGCTGACAATATCGTCCAGGGAGGGGCCCAGGGTGATGAGTTCCGGACCGCACCCCTGTGGGGCTTGGGGCAGCGCATCTTTTTCCTTCACGACGGACGAACCACGGACCTTCTCCAAGCGATCCAGGCGCACATGAGCGCGGGCGACTCGACCTTCGGACCGTCGGAGGCGAACGCAGTCATCGTTACCTTCAACAAGCTGAGTGAGAAGAAGAAGCAGGACCTGCTGAACTTTCTGCGCAGCCTCTAACCAAAAGGCCCACGGCTGCTTGGGTCGCGTGGTATCGGGAACGGTGGCCCAGCGAGCGCCCACCGTCTGTCCCAACGATCTACCGCTTCCTGGAGGACCAGGACGCCGGCTGGTCCCTGCCCGAGCTCGTCGATACCCGCCGCCTGCCGCGGCTGTTGCCGCTGGAAGAGCACGCCCATCTGACGATCACCCAGCTCATGCGGGTGAAGCGGGCCATCGCGCTCGAGGAGCAGTTCGGAATGCCGGTCCCGGAGACGCGGATGAACATGCGCTGGCGGACCAGATGCTTCAGACCCAGTTCCGGATGACGCAGGAGATGGGGCTCGAGCCGAAGCTGGGCTCGATGGCGCCGGCGGGCGGCGAAAGTGGCCAATCGAGCCTGGAGACGCTTGTGCGCCAAATCATCGCGTTGCCGACGGAAGAGTACTTACCGCTGGTGCACGATATGTTTCGCAAGGAGTACGAGGCCAACAAGCACAAGGCTCCGCGCGTGCTCCCTCGGGTGATCGAAGGCCACGCGGGACACGTGGCGCCAGAGAACGGGCAGGCCGCTGGATGACTGATCTGCACCGCCGTCGTCGCGCCCGCGTCGGCAAACCGCTTCCATTCCGGATCACGCTCCGGATCACGCTCGGCGCGATGTCGAGTTCGCGACTGAGCTCAGCCACCGTCTTCTCGCCTGCCACGATCCGCTGCACCGTCGCCCGCTTGAATTCAACCACACCCGCCAGGATCTCCGATACATAAGGGATGAGTGCTTCCCGCATCGGTGGCGGCAGCACCGCGAGCGCGTCCAACGCGATCAAGCGGTGTCCTTCGAGAGTCCAGGCCCATGACGGACTGCTCCAGTTCAGCTGGACCAACACGAGGAGACTGCCCAGCACACGCGGTGCTGGGCAAAGCCACGCGCGTTGTGTCCTACGCACGTCTCCTAGTTTCTGATCGCTTCGAGCTGCGCCCAAGAGATCAGG
>QHSQ01000369.1 GCA_003221615.1 Candidatus Rokuibacteriota bacterium
AAGACCTCCGCCGCGCTCGAGCGGCTTGCCGCCGCCGGGCTGCCGTACATCTCGATCCTCACCGATCCCACGACCGGCGGCGTCACCGCGAGCTTCGCGATGCTCGGCGACGTCATCCTGGCCGAGCCGCGCGCGCTGATCGGGTTCGCCGGACCACGGGTCATTGCGGAGACGATCCGTCAGCCGCTGCCCGAGGGATTCCAGCGCTCGGAGTTCCTGCTCGCGCACGGCCAGCTCGACATGATCGTCGAGCGGCGTGACCTCAAGGAGACCCTCCGCCGCGTTCTCGCGTTCTTCGCCGCCGAGCCGCCCCGATCGGGCTAGCTCGCTCGTGACGTACGCCGAAGCCGTCGCCCGGCTCCAGTCACTCCGGGGCGGCGAGCATGCGGGCATGCGCCAGGGGCTCGAGCGAATCGAGGGGCTCCTCGACGCGTTGGGCCGCCCCGAGCAGCGATACCGGCTGATCCAGGTCGGGGGCACCAACGGCAAGGGGTCGGTATCGGCGATGCTCGCCGCGATCCTGAAATCCGCCGGCCACCGGGTCGGGCTCTACACCTCGCCGCATCTCGTCTCGTTCCGCGAGCGCATCCGCGTCGACGGCCAGCCCATTGCGGAGGACGGCGTGGTCGACGGCGTCGACGCGCTCGGCACGCTCATCGCGCGCTTCGACGCGACGACGTTCGAGGCGACGACGGCCCTGGCTCTCGATCACTTCGCGCGCGAAGCCGTCGACGTGGCGGTGCTCGAGGTGGGGCTGGGCGGCCGGCTCGACGCGACGACGGTGGGGACGCCGGAAGTCGCCGTGATCGCGCGGATCGACCTCGACCACCAGGCGGTGCTCGGCGCGACCCTCGAGGCGATCGCCGCCGAGAAGGCGGCGATCATCCGCGGCGGCGTCGCGGTGTCGGCCGCGCAAGCTCCCGAAGCCGAGCGCGTCATCGTCGCGCGCGCCGCCGCGGCCGGCGTTCCGCTCCTACTCGAGGGGCGCGACCTGTCGGTCTCGGTGGAGCGCCGCGGGCCTGACGGCCAGCGTCTGGCCTGCGCGGGGCCGGAATGGTCGCTGGCCGGTCTCGAGCTCGCGATGCCCGGCAGCTTTCAGCCTTCCAACGCGCTCCTCGCGGTCACCGCCGCGCGCGAGGTGGGCGCCGGAGACGCCGCGATTCGCGACGGGCTCGCGCGGGCGTGGTGGCCGGGACGCTTCCAGGTCCTCCATCGCGCGAGCGGCTTCCTCGTGCTGGACGGCGCGCACAATCCGGCCGGCGCGCGCGCCCTCGCGGTCTCGCTGCGCGACGTCTTCGGCGAGACCCGCGTCACGTTCGTCCTGGGCATCTTGGCCGACAAGGACGCAGCGGGCATCATCGCCGCGCTCGCACCCCTCGCGGACCAGCTCGTCCTGGTCGCGCCCTCGAGCTCGCGGGCCACCGCGCCCGAGGCCCTGCGCGCCCTCGTGCCCGCTGCGGTCAGCGTCGAGATCGCCAGGTCGCCCGCCGAGGCGCTGGCGCTGGCTGCGCGAATCGCCACCACCTCGATCATCTGTGTCGCGGGCTCGCTGTTCTTGATCGGCGACGTGCTCCGCCATCTCGCCGGGAGCGATGACCCTTGCTCGCTCGAAAAGGGGGCTGAGAGCGCGCGGCTTTCCTTCTGACGCCGGCCAACGAAGAGAGGACTAGCTCAGGAGGCGTCCGGCTCGGCAGAGACGACGATCGCCATGGACTGGCCTCCGAGGCCCTGACTCATGGAGAGGACGTGGCGGGCGGCGACCCGTCGATGCTCCGTGACGACCTCGATTTCCTCGAACCCGACGTCCGGAGTCCGGAAGTTGGGCGTCGCCGGCACGAGCCCGTTCTTGACCGCTGTGAGCGCCAGAGCGATCTCGGCGATATCGCTCGCTGCTCCCATGTGCCCGGTATAGGGCTTCATCCCCGAGATCGGTAGCAACGCGCGGTCACCGTTCAGGAGCTCCGCGATTGCGGAGAGCTCGACCCGATCACCCTTGCGCGTGCCGCTCCCGTGAGGCGAGATGAAGGCGAGCTCCTTCGGGCGGATGCCCGCTTCGTCGAGCGCGGTGGTCAGCGCTCGCCTCACAGTCTCCACCGAGCCCCCCAGGCTTGCGGTGTCGCCACCGTCCGTGAAGCTGGCCAGGCCCTGGATGCATCCGTGCACGGGAGCGTTTCGCGCTCGCGCCTGTCCCAGCGGCTCCAGCACGAGGGCGGCGGCCCCGTCGCCCGCGATGAAGCCGTCCCGCCGCGCATCGAAGGGTCTGAAGGAGCTCGCTCCCTCCCGGCACTGGGACAGGAGCCCCAGCGCATCCAGATCGAACAGAGAAACGAACGGGCTCCAAACACAGGACCCGATCACGATCGCGACGTCGGCTTGTTGCTGAAGCACGCTCCGGGCGGCAAGCTCCAGCGCCTGTGCGCCACAGGGGGAATGGCTGGCGAGCGTCGTATTGGGCCCCTGCAGTTGATAGCGGCGGGAGGCGAATGCCACGAGGTTGTTCGTGAGACCCTCGAGGAGGAAGAACGGGTCGACGGCATGGAGCGTCGCGCGATTGACGCGCTCGGCATCGGGTGCCCGGTCGGCCACGACCCCGGCCTCGCGGAAGGCCGCATAGAAGTCGCGGTACCCCGCCTTGCTGTAGTCGGCGGCGCCGATGTAGAGGGCCTTTCGCTCCGGGGCGATCTTCGACACCTCGAGTCCCGAGGCACGTACGGCCTCGTCGACGGCCCGGAGCCCGAGCCGCGAGCCCGGGCTGATCAACCGTCCCTGCTTGAGCACGTCTGCCGGTGTGTCGGGCGGCAGCGCATCGTCGTTCACTCGTCCCGCGTACCGGAGGGCCCGGGGCAGATCCTCGCCGCCGAGCTCGCGGATGCCGGTCGCCCTCTGGAGCACTCGCTGCCAGTGACCCTCGAGCGACGAGGCCAGGGACGAGATCACGCCCATGCCGGTGATCGCGGGAACCCGGTCGTTCATCGGTCGGCGGCATCCGGGTTCGGGGCGAGCGAGAAGACGGCGGTGTTCGTGAGCACCTCGAAGAGCTGGCGCTGGCTCGACGGAGCCTCGATGTCGGTCAGCGGAATCACGTGCCCGTCGAACTCGGCGACGACGCGACGCTTGTTGGCGACCGTGCCCATCCCGCGGTAGCGTCGACGAAACGGCTCGGGGGCCGGCACGAGATCGAGCGTGATCTCGACCTGGTCACCGGGCCCGGTGAGGTCGTAGAACTTGCAGCTCGTGACGTGCTCGAGCAGGAACCAGCGCGTGAAGTCGGAGCTGATCGCCTCGAGCCATCCGGCGAGCTGGGTCATCGACTCGAGGAGCAGTACCCCCGGCATCGTCGGTCTTTTCGGAAAGTGATACTGGAGGAAATCTTCGGTCATCGCCACGTTTTTGATACCGCGGATGCGCTTGTCGACCTCCCACTCCGAAATACGATCGACGAGGTAATAGCGCACGGGTGGGCCGTCAGGAGGCGCTGAGACCGCCATCGACGGCGATGGCCTGTCCCACGATGTAGTCGGACGCATCCGAGGCCAGGAACGCCACCAGGTTGGCCACCTCGCCGGCCCGTCCGAACCGACGGGCCGGAATGCGCTCGAGCAGCTTGCCCGCGGCCTGCTGGCGGACCGGGAGGCTCATATCGGTCTCGATGAAGCCGGGAAGCACGGCGTTGATGCGAATGCCCTTGCGGGCGAGCTCGACGGCGCCGGCCCGACTGAACGCCACGAGCCCGCCCTTCGAGGCGGCGTAGTTGGTCTGGCCGCGACCACCGACGTGGGCGCTCGCGGAGGCGACGTTGACGACTTTCCCGCCCCCCTGCCGCAGCATCATCTCCACCGCGAGGCGCGTGCAGAGAAAGGGGCCGTTCAAGTTCGTTGCGTGAACCGAGGTCCAGTCCTGGAGCGTCATGGAGAGGAGCAGGGCGTCCTGGACGATCCCCGCGTTGTTCACCAGGATGTCGAGACGGCGGTACTCCTGGCGGATGAACTGGAACATGGCGTCGACCGCGCCAGGGTCCGACACGTCCGCCTGATACGCGCGCGCGCCGCCGCCCTCGCCCACGATCTCCTTTTCGAGCTCTTCGGCCGCGTCGCGCGAGCGCCAGTAGTTGATGATCACCGTGGCTCCCAGGCGCGCGAGGGTCAGGCTGCACGCGCGCCCGATCCCGCGCCCGCCTCCCGTGACCAGCGCCACCTGCCCGGCGAGATCGATCTTCACGCCGTCCGCTCGAGGGAGGCCAGGTCGTCGACGCCCGCGTAATACAGGAAGAACTCCCGCGCCGTCTGGCCCGCCGGAAGCGGCACATGATGGAGAATCAGTCGATTGACCCGGGCGATGACCTGGCCATCGATCGTGGCGGTCGCCGCCCCGAGCGAGTCCCGCTCGGTGGTGGTCAGGAGCCTGCCGTCGATCTCCACGCGCGCTCCGGGCTTCAGGGCCGGCGGGACCGTCACGTCCGAGATCAGCGCCAGAACGGCCACGCATCGGAAATCGTAGGAATAGCTCGCCAGCCAGCCGAGGAGCTGCGCCATTGCCTCGATGAGCAGCACTCCCGGGACGAGGGCGGCCCGAGTGAAGTGCGATTCTAGAAAAGGCTCGGAGGCGGCGAACGACTTGATCCCGGTGATCCGGTGCCCGCGCTCCAGGCTCGTGACGCGGTCGATGAACAGGAAGCGCATCAGCAGTCCTCGTAGGCGCCGATGCAGACCGAGGCGTTGTGCCCCCCGAAGCCGAATGAGTTGCTGAGGGCTATCCGGTGGGCGAAAGGACGCGCTTGGTTCGGCACGTAGTCCAGGTCGCATCGCGGATCCGGCGTCTCGTAGTTGATCGTGGGGAGAAGCACCGACTCGCGGATGCCCTCGAGCGTGAGAATCGCCTCGATGGCCCCGGCCGCGCCGATGGTGTGGCCCAGCATCGATTTGTTCGAGCTGAGCGGGAGGGAGCCCGCGCGCGCGCCGAAGACGCGCTTGACGGCGAGCGTCTCGAGGGCGTCGTTCTGCACCGTGGAGGTCCCGTGCGCGTTGACGTAGTCGACGTCGGCGCGCTCGATCCCGGCATCCTCGATCGCCCGGACCATCGCGAGGACTGCGCCCTCGGCTTGCGGATGGATGTCCGTGATGCGGTAGGCATCGGTCGAGTCACCATAGCCGAGGAGCTCACCGAGGATCGGCGCGCCGCGGTCCCGGGCATGCACGAGATCCTCGAGGACGAGCGCACCGGCCCCTTCGGAGATCACGAAGCCGCTGCGCTTGCGATCGAATGGGCGGGACGCCGTCGCCGGAGCGCTGTAGCGCTCCGTCAGGGCCTTGAGGAGAATGAATCCGGAGAGTCCGACGTACGTGAGGGACGCCTCGCATCCGCCGGCGATGGCCGCGTCCGCCCGTCCCGACCTGATCAGCCGGTAGGCCTCACCGATCGCCTGGCCGCCGGCGGCGCACGCCGAGGCGATGCCGATGCTCGGCCCGCGGCAATCGAAGACGCGTGAGACCAGGGACGGCCCGACGTCCACCTTGCGCCGCACCACCGCGAACGCGTCGTATCCACCCTGCCGGAGCCGCTGCGGCTCCCACTGCCCATCGCCGTCCGAAGCCCGAAATATCCTGGCGAGGTCCTCGAGGGACGCGGTCTCGCCGTGATAGCCGAGGGCGACGCCGATCCGGTACCGGTCCGGGATCCGGTCGAGCTTGGCCTGCTCGACCGCCTCCGTGGCGGCGGTCCACATGAACCGGATCGCCCGCGAGGCCATCTTCTCGAGCTTGGCCGCCGGGCCCCCCGGCGGCCGCCGGATCCACTGATCCGCGACCTCGCCACCAATACGCACGGGGAGGCCGCGGGTGTCGAAGCCGCGGATGTAATCGATCCCCGAACAACTCTGGCTGGCCCGCTCGAACGTCTCGCGCGCATTCCGGCCGAGCGGCGTGATCATCCCCACGCCGGTGACGACGACGCGCCGACGATCTGGTGCCCGGCGAGGGGCGACGGTCAAGACGCGCTGCTCATCGGCCCGCCCCGTGCCCGGAAGTCCTCGAGCCATCGGCGGATGACGTCGTCGCCGGTCACGAGCGGTGCCCGCGACCGACACTCGCCGCAGCCGATCGTGCATTCCTCGACGACCGTCCATGCCGCCTTGCCGCAGTTTGGACAGGTGTCCGGGCAGGTGGCCAGGATCTCCTCGACGATCATCACCAAGGTGCGTGGCGTGACGAGTGTCGGCACGTCGTCCAGCGGCATGCCGGCGTGAACTCGGGGTCCGGCCGACCCGAGCCGCGCGTTCCAGATCGTCACCGCCACCTCCGTGAGCCGGCCGCCGCCGTCGATCGCGGTCCCCTCGCCGAAGAGCTCCTCCACGTGATCCAGGAGGTACTTTCGCGGCATCGCCACGCCGAAGCGCTGCTCGAGGCGGAAATTGATGTCGATGAAATCCAGAGACTCGGCGGCGAGATCGCTGATGAGCGACATGTCGGGCTGCACTTTCTCCGCGGAGATTTGCAGGGCATCAGCGACGGCTTTCTGGACCTCGCGATAAATCTGATCTGGGCTGATCAATAGCTCGGCCATTCTCTCCTCGTGTCGGTCCTGTGTCTGGGATGGCTTTCCAACGTCAGCTGGCGGGCGCAGAGCGCAACAGCTCGTTGGAGAGCCCGTTGTCGACGACGATCTGCTGGCCCCGGATGCTCCGCGCGGCGTCCGTGCAGAGAAAGAGAACCACGCTCGCCACATCCTCCAGCTCCACGAACGCGGACGCCGGCAACCGTTCGACGCCGGGCCAGTACTGACGCAGGACGATCAGCGAATCCGTCTTCAGCAGACCCGCAGTGACGCCGTTCACCGTGATTTGGCGGTCCTTGAGCTCGACGGCCCAGTGCTTGACGAGAGACTCCATGGCCGCCTTCATGCTGCCCAGCGGGTAGTTGGGCAGCGCGAAGCGGCTACCGAGACTGGAGATGAACACGACGTGGCCCGGCCGTCCCTGCATCAGCGGCAGCGCCTGCTGCATGCAATAGACATTGCCGAGGAAGTTGGTCTCGACGAGCTCGAGGAGATCGCGCTTCAGGAGCTCGCCAACCCTCTTGAAGGGAGCGCGAGCTGCATTGAGCACGAGGATATCGAGCCGCCCGTACCGCGCGCCGATCTCCTGGAACATGGCCGCGACCGCGTCCTTCTGGCTGATATCCGCCTGGATGGCCACCGCGGGGGACCCACGTTCCACGAGCTCCTTGGCGAGCGCCTGGGCCTGCGCCTCCGAGCGGCCCCCTGTCTTGCGATAGTTGAGGACCAGGTGAGCTCCCGCCTCGCTGAGCTTGCGGGCGATGACTCGCCCCAGCCCTCGCGAGCTCCCGGTGACCAGCGCCACTCGTCCGTGACAGGCTTCCATTCGGCTTCCTCGTGCTTGTGGCAGCGGCTGGGACCGACCAGCCGGAGCGTAGGCCGAGTTAATGGTAGGGAGGGAAGGAAGTCAAGGGGGGCGGATCGCCTCAGGGGAGGGCGGCCTCGTACAGGCGGTAGGTTTTGTGATGCCGGCCGCCGAGGAGGATCGCTCGATTCATCACCCGATTGTCCTCCAGCGTCCAGCCGATTTCTGCGCGTCGGTAGCCCACGCGCCGGCCCCGACTCAACAGCTCGAAATACAGGAGGGCGTCGATTCCACGATGGCGAAATTCGGGTCGAACGCCGAGAGCCATGATGCGAGCCTGGTCGACGCGCCTCAGACCGCGGGTGAGAGTCCAGAACCCGAACGGGAAGAGGCGCCCACTCCGCACCCGGGCGAGCGCTTGATTGACGTCCAGGACGGCCAGACAGAAGCCGATCGTGCGCCCGCCCACCTCAGCCAGCAACGCCCCGTCCGGGAAGCGCTCGAGCAGAGGGCGGAGCTGGTGGGCCGTGTGAATGAACTCGGCCTCCGTGAGCGGGACGAACCCCCAGTTACGCGTCCACGCGGCATTGTAGACGCCCATGGCCCGCCGGATCTCGTCCGCGTAGTCCTTGAAGTTCACCAGACGAACGACGACGTCGGTGCTTCTCCGGACGATCTCGGCGACCCGGTGGATCTTGTCGGGGATAGCCTGATCCGCGCGTACTTCCCAGGCGTAGAGATCCTTGGCCTTGGTCAGGCCGAAGGCCTCGACCAGCGCGGCGTAGTACGGCGGATTGTAGGGCATCCCGACCATCGGAGACTCGTCGAACCCTTCGATGAGCAGGCCGCACTCCTCGTTGGTGGAGTGGGTCGCGGGGCCCCGCATGACCCGCATGCCCCGCTGGCCCAGCCAATCCGCAGCGCATTCGAGCAACGCCACCGACACGGCCCGATCGTTTTCACTTTCGAAGGCACCGAAGAACCCGACCCGGTCGTTGTGAAAGCGATTGTGCGCGTGATTGACGACCGCCTCGATGCGGCCGACCGGCCGGCCCTCGCGACGGGCGATGAAGAAGGCAGCGTCGGCGTGCCGAAAGAACGGGTGGCGCGCCCGGTCGAACAGCTGTCGATGCTCTCTCCGGAGCGGGGGCACGAAGTGGGGATGGTCACGATAGAGTCGGTACGGGAGGTCGATGAACGCCCTCCAGGCCCGGCCGGTGTCGGCCGGCACGATCTCGAGAGACGGCATCGCCAGAGTGTAGCGCGCCCGCCGAGGCGCGCGCGCGACGTATACTGTGCCATGGCCGGAGCACCGACCGGCAGGGCCCGCGTGGTCGGCGCGCGCCTGTCACGCGGGGGGCTCGTCGGGGTCGCAGCGGTCGGCGTGGGCCTGCTACTGATCCTCGCCGGGGACTCCCTCGCGACGTGGCCGACCGCCGCGCTGCCCCCGGATCTGCCTCAGGCCGAGCGAGACCGCCTGTGCCAGGTCACCGAACGCGTCTCGGTCACGGCCCGCTCGAACGGCGAGGCGTTCCGCGTGAGGCGGGACGTGTTCGAATACCTGCTCGATCACCCGGAGTTTGCGACGCATGTGATCCGGGCGCTGGAAATTGGTCGCTACCGAATCTGGCGCGAGCCCGACGGACTGTGGCTCGACGATGGCGCGGGCGCTCTGGTGCAGTTCCACGTCGTGTACGCGGCCAGCGGCAGTCGCGTCTTTTTCCTCGAAGGCCGCTACCAGCCGGCTGTCCTGCCCGCGATCTACGGTCGGGTCGTGGTCATCCTCGAGTATCTGATCGAGCCGGCGGCAGGGGGCAAGAGCCTCATCACCCCGGCCATGGCGAGCTTCGTCCGGATCGACAACGCTCTGCTCGATGCGCTGACCCGGTTGTTCACGGCGGTCGTGGCGCCGCGAGCGACGAAGGTGACCAAGCGCGTCGTCGTCGACATCGCCAGGACGGCGCGCACGATCGACGACGACCCGGTCCGCGTCGACGCCGCCCTCCGCGCGCGGCCCGACGTGCCGCCCCGCGAGCTCGCCGAGTTCGGTCGGCTCCTGGCGCGCCGCTGAGATCGAGAGACGGAATCAGGCCTGGTGATCGAGAAGGCCCTGGCGGGCGTACCAGGCGGCGGTCGCCACGAATCCTTCGAGGAGGCCGATGCGCGCGGAGAAGCCGAGCCGGTCCCTGGCTTTCTCGACGCTGCACACCCAGCCCTCCGCCATGAGCTCGGTCAACCGGGCACGGTCGAGCGCCAGCGGCCGCCCGCAGCGCGTCGCCACATCTCCGACAGCGGCAGCCACGCGGAGGAGCGCGTAGGGGATCCTCACCCGGCGGCAGGACCGCCCCATGACACGCTCGAGGGTGTCAGCCAGCGTGTCGGCCGTGTCGCTCCGGGGATGTCCCAGGAAGAACACCTCGCGTTCAGCGGCCACGGCGGTTGCCGCAGCCTCGATTCCCCGCGCGACATCGTCGACGTGTACGAACGTATAGGCCGTCGTCGGAGACCCGGGGACCTGCAGCGCGATCCCTCGCCGCGCCAGCCGGAAAAGCGCCAGCGCGTTCCGGTCTGCCGGACCGTACACGAGCGCCGGGCGCACGATGGTCCAGCGCAGGTGGCGCGAGGTCTTCACCGCGTCCTCGGCCGCGAGCTTGCTCCAGCCGTACGCCGTGAGGGGACACGGTGGATCGTCCTCCGAGCGGGGCCGCTCGAGTGTCCCGGGGCCGGCGGCCGCCTGGCTCGAGACGTGGACGAGCCGGGCGCCGAGCTCGACCGCCGCACGCGCGACCTGGCGCGTGACTTCGACGTTGGCGGTCTCGAATTGTCGAGTGGTCGCCGCTCGAGTTAGTCCGGCCGCATGAACGATGACCTCGCTCCCGGCGGCGGCGCGCACGAGATCGGCCGCGACGAACCGCGCGGGAGCCAGCTCGACCCCGTCGGGCAGAGGGCACCCGCGCCCGGGCCGCACGATCGCCCGCACCTCCCACCCGGCGTCATGGAGGTGTCGCACAACGTTCCGGCCGATGAACCCGTTGGCTCCGGTCACGGCGACCCGCCCGCTCACGAGGCGTGTAACGCCTTGCCAGTGCCGGGCGCGGCGGCTAGACTGGCCCGGTGAAGCAAGGGCGTGGTCGTGCCCTGCAGTCTCCGGGCGTGCTCGCACGCATGACGTGGTCGTCCACATTCCGCCGGTT
>QHSQ01000444.1 GCA_003221615.1 Candidatus Rokuibacteriota bacterium
TGGGAGTCAATCATGGAGACACCACCGGGGAGGAATGGCGCGCCGTCGCTGGTCCGCCGCTGACGGCGCGCCTAGTCTAGCGTCGTAACACCGAGTCCCGGCGCAAGCCGAGACGCGCAGCCGCAGTGCTGCGCAAGCCTACACGGCGCTCGGGGGTGGAATACCGGTCCCACTCCCGAGCGTTCCGCTAGTCTGGACGAACCCCCTGAGTCCTGAAGCTACAACAACTGGTCTACGTCCCCGAACGTGAACCCGTACACGGGCCTGCAGGGCACGCGCCAGCCCCGCCTGCACGACTCTTCTGGACTCGGAGGCCAGGGCCAGCGATTACGGCCTTGGCGGCACGCAGCAGCGCGGACGATCGCGCTACTACCGAGCCTGGGCGGATGGATTTCAGCAGCGGGCGACGCCGGCCAGTTCAGTTGCGACTGGAAGTTTGTGAAGTAGACTGAAGCCGGACTGGACGCCCACGCATCAAGTAGGCCCTGGCCTCTCCTGCCATGAGGGTGATGCCCGCAGGAGCGTGGCCACCGTCCAGTCCCTCTCGCCTCGCTCGTGTACAGGCATCGGGCGCTGGGGTAATAGCGCATGGTAAACGTCTCGTGAATTTCCCCCTCCGTGTGATCCTCGCCCTTGTTGTCATCGGCGCATTCGCTGGAGTCGGCGTGTGGGGTATTGTCGCGGTGCTGCAAGCTAAGCGGCTGACGGAATCACAGCGCATGATCGGGGTCGGCGGAATCGTGGTCGTCATGGCACTGCTGGCCGCGTGGGTGATCTTCTTCTGGCCCGCGTATTGGGACTAGGTCGCGTTTCTTCTCGACGTGCACCCCGGCGGAATCGTGAACCGCTAGCCTCGCGGCCAGGCCCCTCGTAATCCCAGCAACGCCGGGACGGGTGAAGCCCGAGTGGGACTCGGAGATGGTGCTCTCGTTGGTTTTACCTGAACTGGGCGGATACTGGCGGCCCGAAGTCCTTGTGCCCTACGCCGCGGGCTCCGGGTGGCGGCACGCCTCCGGCGTGCCCTCCGAAAAGCGCACGTGCGGCTTCTGGAACGAGATCCTGAGTGAGGAGGGGTGCGTAGAGGAATAGCCTCGATCGTGTCCGGTTCAGGCAGTGGAGAAGGTCCAAGCCAGGATCGGAGTAGTGGGCAATAGTGGCGAACGACCCCGGAGAATCTGACCCCGGAGAATCTATGGAGATCTATGGTGGCGAGCGGCGGCCGGCGCCTCCGACTCGCCTGCACCGACGTTCGCTGCTGACGGCGGGCCTTGTATTCTTACTTGCGGTGGCCGAGTTGCCGGCCGGGGAAGGTGACGGGAGCGGTCGGCTGGACGTTCACGGCAGGGAGCTTCTTTTCAACGGCAAGCCGATCCGCCTCCGCGGCGTTGCGGTCGGCGACCCGATCCATGGCCGGGAGGGACGGTCCGCTTCCGACTACGAGGTCATTGCGAAGGACTGGAAGGCCAATGTGGTCCGCATCGCCGTCCACCCGCTGTACTGGAGGACGCAGTCGCACGACAAGGTTCTGACCCGTCTGGCCGAGGACGTAGACGCCGCGCTCAGGAACGGGCTGTTCGTCATCATCGAATACAAGGTGATCGGCTGGCCGGACGGCCATTTCGAGGTCCCGACCTGGGGCGGCCCGAAGCACTTTTACGACTCGGACTTCAAGCTCGCCACCAGCTTCTGGGACGCCGTCTCCGCAGCCCGCTGGGCCAAGGACGGCCGGGTGATGTTCGAACTGTGGAACGAGGCGATCTTCGGCAAGGAGGACTGGCAGCCCCAGGTCGGGCAGAAGTGGGCCGCGCTCGAGCCCTTCCACGCGAAGCTTCTTCAGGTCGTCCGCAAGCACGGCGACAACGTGGTGATCGTGTCGAGCAACCGCTGGAGCTACCTGCTCACGGGTATCCGCAAAGATCTTCTGAAGGGGAAGAACGTGGCCTACGCTTGGCACGTCTACGCTGGCCACGGGAAGAATGACCCGAGGCAGTGGGCCGACGCGCTCGACGACTTGCAGACGGTGGCCCCGGTGATCGTGACGGAGTGGGGCTTTCAGAAGGACACCGACCGCCACTACAAGGGCGGGCCGGACGACTTCGGCATACCGTTCGTTCGCGACTTCCTGGAGGCGAAGGGACTCCACTCGACGGCGTGGTGCTGGCACCCGGTCCTTGGCCCGTCGATGCTTGAGAAGGACTGGCGGACGCCCACTGAATTCGGCCGGTTCATCCGAGAGTATCTGCGAGAGCACAACAGGTAAGGTAATCGATGAGCGGCATCGGGGACCGGGCTTGCGTTGATCTGCGCTAAACGCGCGGTGTAGCGATGTGCTTTCGCGTCCGCGTCTGTCTCGAAAGTACGTCTATGTCGCGAGCGATCAGCCGGCGAATGAGTAGACCGGTCGAGCGGTTAGGCGCAAGCACGTGAAAAGGAAAGAGGGCCAGCTCTTCACCGGCCCTCGTCTGTTAATGAGGAAGTCGCTGGTTCGAGCCCAGCCCGGGGAGCCAACTACTTCGAGGAGTTCTCAGACAACCTCACTTGTTCGGAAGGCTCTTGCGTTTATTCTTGCGTTGGCATTTCGGCACGCTGAGAGTTGGTGAGCCCCTCCAGACGGCTGACCGCTGCGCGAAGGTGCTCCGGCGCGAGGTGGGCGTATCGCATCATCATGGCGAGCGACGAATGCCCAAGGAGTTCCTGTAACTCCTTCAGCGAGACGCCCCGCATGACCGCCCAGGACGCGAAGGTGTGCCTGAGCGTGTGGAAGTTCACGTCATCTAGCTTGGCAATCGCGACCGCGGCGTTGTAGGCCGTCTTGATGAACCGGGTCTGGAAGACGCGGCCCTCGGCCTTCGGCGTTAGGCTTACGAGTGCTTGGTGGGAGTCGCCGTTCAACGGCATCTCGCGGCGCCGCCCCGACTTCGTGAACTCCAACCGGATCACGCCCCGGCTGAGGTCCACGTAGATCCAGTTCAGACCAAGGAGCTCGCCCAGGCGTAGGCCGGTGTTGAGAGCGATTACCACAGCGTCTCGGCGAGAACCTAAAGCCGCGAGCCTAGGGCGCATGGCTTGGAAGAAGAGCTCACCCGCCGCTGTCAAGCGCTTCGACGAGATCGTCGCGGTCGACGGAGCAAAGCGCGGCCTGCTCTTCGGCTGCCCCATCTACGTCCTCGAAGGTGAGCGCTACGTCTTCGGGGCGGGGGCGTTGGCGGTGCTGGCACTGGAATGGCCAGACGTTCCGGCCTCGCGTCAAAC
>QHSQ01000370.1 GCA_003221615.1 Candidatus Rokuibacteriota bacterium
CCAGTTCTATGCGGCCGGGGTCCCGGTCCTCTTCTTCTACACGGGCGGTCACAGCGACTATCACCAGCCGAGCGATACCGCCGACAAGATCGACGCGGCCGGCCTGGCCCGCGTGGCGGCCGTCGGCGCGCGTGTCGTCGAGCGGCTCGCGAGCGATGCGCGACCGGTCTACGCCCAGGTCGCCCAACCGGCTCGACGCCAGGCCAGCGGCGCCGCGGCCGGTGCGTTCCTCGGCGTGGTCGCCCTGCCCCGTCCTGGAAACGACGGCCTCAGGCTGTCGAGCGTCATGCCGGGAACCGGCGCCGCGCGCGCGGGACTGCGCGAGGGCGACGTGATCGTGCGATTCGCCGGGATCGCCGTCGAGGGCTTCGAGGAGCTGAGAACGCTGATCCGCGATCGCAAGCCCGGCGACACCGTCACGGTGCTCTATCTCCGGGACGGCGAAGCTCACTCGACGTCGGTGACGCTCGGTCCCCGCATTGAGTAGCCGCGCGATCCGCCGTCCCCGAGGAGGCGTGCATGGTCGACGATGACGTGAGATCCGCTCCGACGCTGACCGAGATGATGCGCCGGCGCGCGGCCCTCTCGCCCGACCAGCAGTACTTCCGGCTCTACGACGAGACCGTCACCTACGGACGCCTGTGGGCGCAGAGCGGGAAGTACGCCGCCGGGCTCGCGCGGGCGGGCGTGGCGCCGGGCGACAGGATCTGTCTCATCTATCCGACGTGCGCCGAATTCTTCTACACGTTCTTCGGCGCCTTGCGCCTGGGCGCGGTGCCGGTGCCGCTTTACCCCACGCTCGGCGTCGAGACGACGGCGGCCATCTTCCGCGACTCCGAAGCGGTCGCGGTCGCGACGATCGGTTGGTTCCGCGCCGGCGTGGACGAGAGCTGCGCGCTGGCGGCAAACGTCCGCATGGTCCTGGAGCCGCCCGACCTCGAGATCGACGCGGCGCCGCCGCCGCTCGCAGCGGCGACGGCGGACGATCTGGCCTTCCTGCAGTACACGTCGGGGAGCACGGGCCACCCGCGGGGCGTCATGCTCACCCACCTGAACGTGGTGTCGACCATCCACTTCATGGCCGAGGCGGCCGGGATCACCGTCGACGATCGCGTCGTGTCGTGGCTTCCGCTCTACCACGACATGGGGCTGATCGGCTGCGCGTTCACGCCGCCGCTCTCCGGTACGCCGATCTGGCTCCTGCCGCCCGATCTCCGCAACCCGCGACAGTGGCTCACCCTGATCACGGAGATCCGCGCGACGTTCACGGTCTCGCCGGACTTCGGCTACCGCAACTGCGTGCGCAACGTCCGGGACACGGCCGGACTCGATCTGGGAAGCCTCAAGGCGGCGCTCTCGGGCGCCGAGCCCGTGCGCCTGTCGACGATCGACGCGTTCGAGTCGCACTTCGGCCTCAAGCGCATCATCTCGCCCTGCTACGGCCTGGCCGAGGCCACCCTGGCGGTCGCCATCTGGCCACGGGGTGTGCCGCTCCGGCTCGATCCGAGCGGACGGTTTCTCTCGGTGGGCCAGCCGTGCCGCGGCGTCTCGGTGAAGATTCTGGCGCCGCTGGACGAGGGCGGCGGCGAGCGTGCCGTGGGTGTCGAGGGTGAGATCTGCGTGAAGAGTCCCGGCGTGATGAAGGGCTACTACAACAACCCGGCCGCCACCGCGAAGGTGCTGATGCCGGGCGGCTGGCTCAGAACCGGGGATCTCGGATTCCTCGACGCCCAGGGATTCCTCTTCGTGACCGGGCGGCTCAAGGACCTCATCATCCTCGGCGGCCAGAACGTGGTGCCGGCCGACATCGAGGAGGTCGTCGATCGCGTGCAGGGCGTGCGCTACTCCGCTGCCGTCGGCATCGACAGCGAGCGGACGGGCACGCAGCGGCTTCACGTCGTCGCCGAGGTGCGCAGCGAGGACGCGTCGCCCGACGACTACCACGATCTCATCCGCGAGATCACCGGCCGCGTCCACCGTGCGAGCGGCCACCGGCCGGCCCGCGTGATCCTCGTCCGGTCGAGCACGATTCCGAAGACCTCCAGCGGCAAGATCCAGCACTCACGCCTGGTGCAGATGATCCAGGACGACTCGCTCGACGAGCGTGTCGTCTACGGCGACGACTGATCGTGCAGGTCGGTTGTCACCTGCCCGTCTACGGCCCCGCCGCCACGCGCGACGTGCTGCGGGAGTTCGCGCGGCGTATGGAGGCTCTCGGCTACGACTCGCTCTGGGCCAGCGACCATGTCGTCATTCCGTACTCGATCGCGTCGCGCTATCCCTATAACCCGACCGGCGACTTTCCTCTGGCCCCGGCCACCAGCTTCCTGGAGCCCCTGGTCGCGCTGGGACTCGTCGCGGGCGTGACCGAGCGCGTCCGGCTCGGCACGACCGTGCTGGTTCTGCCCCATCGCCATCCGGTCCTCGCCGCGAAGATGCTGGCGACGCTCGACCACCTGGCGCCGGGCCGCGTCATCCTGGGCGCCGGCGTCGGCTGGATGAAGGAGGAGATCGAGCTCTTCGGCGTGCCCTACGCGCGGCGCGGGACCTGGAGTGACGAGGCGATCCGCGTCATGAAGGCGTGCTGGCGCGACGAGCGCGTGAGCTACCGGGGCCAGTTCGTGCGCTTCGAGGCGCTCGGCGTGGCGCCGAAGCCCGCGCAGGGCACCATCCCGGTCTGGATCGGCGGCCACACGCCGCGCGCCCTCCGGCGCGTCGCCGAGCTCGGTGACGGCTGGCACGCCGCCTTTCCGAGCGCGGCGCAGATGAAGACCGGGCTCGCGGATCTGGCGACCGCGTGCCGCACGGTGGGCCGTGACCTGAAATCGCTCACGCTCAGCGCGCGTCTGGGACTGCCGGCCCGCCAGGATGCCGACGCGCTCGTCGGCGAGATCCGCGAGCTCGCCGACCTCGGCGTGAGCCACCTGATCCTCGAGTCGCGGGTGCGCGACCTCGACGACTTGACCCTGATCTACGAGAAATTCGCGAACGCGGTCCGCCCTCGCCTCTGAGCGGCTCGGCGCGGTGAGAGAACGGCCACCTGGACGAGCTGGCCTACGAGCGCCGCATGGTGAACACGAGCTTGCCCTTCGCCGAGCTTCGACGACGCAGTGACATCACCGCCCGGGCCCGAGCCGCCGGCGGTCGGCCGGAGTTCGCGGCGCTCGTCCGCGAGGGCCTTCCGGACCGGAGATGATAAGGAGAGACGATGGACGACCCGCATCAGCTCGAGATCATCATCGCGCTGCTCGCGGCCGTGCTGGCGCTCGCGACGGCCGCCCGCCGCGTTCTGATCCCCTATCCCATCTTCCTGGTCCTCGGCGGGCTGGTCATCGGTCTCGTCCCGAACATCCCGATCGTCCGTCTCGACCCCGATCTGGTGTTCCTGGTCTTTCTGCCTCCCGTCTTGTTTGCCGCGGCGTACTTCACCTCGCTCCGCGACTTCCGGGCCAATCTGCGTCCGATCACGTTGCTCGCGATCGGGCTGGTGCTGGCCACGACCGCGGTGGTCGCCACCGTCGCGCGCTTCGTCATGCCCGGGCTGAGCTGGCCGGCGGCGGTCGCCCTCGGCGCCATCGTCTCGCCGCCCGACGCCGTCGCCGCCAGTGCCATCGCCCGACGCCTGGGCATCCCCTATCGGATCGTGACCGTCCTCGAGGGCGAGAGCCTGATCAACGACGCCGCGGCGCTCGTGCTCTATCGGTCCGCGGTCGCGGCGGTCGTGACGGGTGTCTTCTCGCTCACGGCGACGCTGTGGCAATTCGTCCTGACCTCGGCGGGCGGCGTGCTGATCGGGTTGATCGTGGGCTGGCTCGTCTGCTGGGCGTTGCGCCTCACCGAGGACAGCCTGACCGAGACGACTATCACCTTGCTGGCACCCTATGCGGCCTGGCTCCTGGCCGAGCGCACGCATACCTCGGGCGTGCTCGCGTGCGTAGCCGGCGGCCTTTACGTGCGACGGTACTTCAGCGCGGCGGTGGCGCCCGCCACGCGCATGCAGTCCCTCGCCGTCTGGAATGTCCTCATCTTCGTCCTGAACGGCGTGGTCTTCGCGCTGATCGGACTCCAGCTCGGCGCCATCCGCGCGTCGGGCATCCACGTCGATCTCGGGACCCTCGTGCGCCTCGGGGCCCTCATCGGTCTTGCCGTCATCGTGATCCGTCTGATCTGGGTCCCGCTGGCGGTCGTGATCCCCAGACTCGTGAGCCGCGCGCTGCGCGCGCGCGATCCGATCCCTCCGTGGCCGCTGGTGCTGCTGCTGTCGTGGATCGGAATGCGCGGCATCGTCTCGCTCGCCGCCGCGCTCGCCTTGCCGGAGACGACGGCGTCGGGCGCGCCGTTTCCCTTCCGCGGCGAGATCATCCTCGTGACCTTCGCGGTGATCCTGGCCACGCTCGTCCTGCAGGGGCTGAGCCTGACGCCGCTGATCCGGTTCCTCGAGCTTGGCGAAGACCGTACGCTCGAGCTGGAGGAAACGCGGGCACGGGAGGAAGCGGCGCAGGCTGCGATTGCCCACCTGGAGCAGCTCTCGACGACCCCGTGGCCGCGCCGCGAGGACGTGGAACGGATGCGCGCGATCTACACCCAGCGGATTCGGCGTTCGTCACCGATCGATCTGGGCGCTGACGGTTCGGCCGCCCGCGCGCAAGCCGCGTTCCGACGGCTCCGGCACGAGACGTTGTCCGCCGAGCGCCGAGCGCTGATCGCGTTACGGGATCAGGGCGCGATCAGTGACGAGATTCTCCACCGGCTCGAACAGGAGCTCGATGTCGAGGCCATGCGCATCGGTCTCGGCGAGACGCGCCTGAGTGGCTGACTCCACACGAACCCGGCGATGCTCACCGGGCCGACGACGGCGAGACCTCAGATCTTCTCGCCGAGCTTCGCCCAGTCCTCGAGGAACTTCTTGAGCCCGATATCGGTCAGCGGATGCTTCATGAGCTGCTCGAGCACCGCGAACGGGAGCGTCACGACGTGGGCCCCGGCCTTCGCGGCGTCGATGACGTGCAGGGGGTTGCGGATCGAGGCGGCGAGCACCTGCGTCTTGAAGCCCTGGACACGGTAGATCTCGCAGATGTCGCGGACGAGGTCCATGCCGACGTGCGAGATGTCGTCGAGGCGTCCGAGGAAGGGGCTGATGTAGACGGCGCCCGCCTTCGCCGACAGGAGCGCCTGCGTCGCCGAGAAGCAGAGCGTCTGGTTGACGCGGATGCCCTTGCCGGAGAGGTACTTCACGGCCTTGAGGCCGTCCTTGGTGAGCGGGCACTTCACGACGGCGTTCGGCGCCACCTGCGCCAGCTCCTCGCCTTCTTTCACCATGCCCTCGAAGTCGGTGGCGACCACCTCGAGGCTGACGTCGCCGGGGACGATCGAGCAGATTTCTTCGACGAGCGGCCGGAACGGACGCTTCTCCTTGGCGATCAGCGACGGGTTGGTCGTCACGCCGTCCACCAGGCCCAACGCCACGCCTTCCTTGATTTCCTTGATGCTCGCCGTGTCGAGGAAAATCTTCATCGCGCCCTCCCCGGTTCATAGGCGCGCGCTACGGCCGGCGGGGGAGCCCCGATGGCCCGCAGCGCGCACCGCAATCGCCTCATCGCCGCTCGATCGTCACGCGCGTTCCCGCGCGCACCTTGGTGAAGACTCGGGCGTCGCCGACGACCTTGCCGACGACGTTCACCGGGCTCGCCGGACGACATTCGCCGTCGCGGCTCACCGGCGTCGGACCGAAGAAAATACAGAAGGCGGTGCCCGGAGGCCAGTACGCGAGATCACCGACGTCGACGACTTCGCGCGGCTTCTCGGCGGGCGCCGTGAGACCGATGTCGAAATATATCTCGTCGCCCCACGTCTGCCCCTTCGCTTCGATCGGCAGCGCCTCCCAGATCGCGCCCGCCGTCTTCGAATCGTTGAGCCGCGCTTCCGCGGACACCGACCCCGCCGTAATCCGGATCGCGCGGTCCATCCCGGCCAGCGTAGGCTCCGCTTCCAACCCAAGTCAAGAACGCGAACGCACCCGGGTAGACAGCGGGTCAGGACGATGGGTGCGGTGAGGGTCGAAGGGACCCGTTCACTGAGCGCGCTGATAGTCGCTGAGCGCGGCGTCGAGCGCAGCGCGGTCGGCGACCGCCGACCATCCCTCGCCCTCCACCGCGAGCGAGCCGGCGCAGGCCGCGGCGGCCGCGGCCAGCCAGGGGTCGCCGTCGCGCTGGTACTGAATGAGAAAAGCGGCCGCGAAGACGTCGCCGGCGCCGGTCGGGTCGACCTCGCGCGCCGGCCGCGGCTGAACCTCGTAGCGCTCGCCGTTCACGAACATTAGCGCGCCGTCGCGGTCTGCCGTCAGCACGCCGACGGGCATGCGCTGGAACCACTCGACCACCTCGGTCTCCTGGCCCCGGATGTCCTCGCGGCTCAGGAACAGCGCCTGGACCGACTGCAGCAGCCGCTCGGGCGAGCGCCACGGGCGGGGGACGACCAGACCGTCGGGCTTCACCTGTCGCACCCAGCCCTGCGCGGCCGCGCCCACGGCGCCGTCGGTGAAGAGGGTCGCGATCATCGGATCGACTTCGTCCACCACCGGCGCCAGGAGAGTCAGCGAAGCCTCGCGCCAATCCTCCGGCACGTCGGCCATCGTCAGAGGGGCCGCGGCGGCGCGCACGTGCGACACACGCCCGCCCGGCTCGTGCCGGTGCTCGAACAGGGTCGTGTCGGCGGCCGGCACGCTGACGACCTCGATCTTCGAGGGAACCACGTCGAGCGGAAACTCGTCACCGTGGCTCGTGAGGAGCCCGACCGAGAGCCCGAGGCGATGGGCGGTGACGGCGGCGTAGAGCGCGGAGCCGCCCGGGCGTGTGGATTCGCCGAAGCGGTCGAGCGTGACGTGCCCGATGGCGACGAAGTCAGGCGCGCTCACGCCAGGGCTAGAGCTTGAGCTCCTTGGTGCTCGGCGAAGACCTTCACGCGCCGGTGCCCCACCGGCTCTTGACCGCCTCGCGGTCCACCGCACCGTCGGCCGTGCGGGGCAGCGCGTCGGTGAAGGCCACCGCGTGCGGTCGCTTGAAGCGGGCGATCTTCGAGCCCACGAAGTCGACGACTTGTTGAGCGCTGTAGCGATCGGGCGGCCGCACCTCGACGATCGCCTTGATCGCCTCGCCCCACTTGACGTCGGGGATCCCGTAGACGCACGCGGCCCCGACGCCGTCCATCTGCACGATCACCGACTCGACCTCGGCCGGATACACGTTCTCGCCGCCGGGCTTGATCAGCTCCTTCTCCGGCTTGCGCCTGACGTAGTGGAGCCAGCCGTCCTCGTCGAAGCGTCCGACGTCGCCGGTGTGGTGCCAGCCGTTGCGCAGGGTGTAGGCGGTCACGTCGGGCTGGCCGAAGTAGCCCTGGAACACGACCGGGCCGCGCACGACGATCTCGCCCGGCGTGCCGGTCGGCACCTCGCGATCATAGTCGTCGACGAGCCGCAGCCGGCACACCGCAATCGGGCGGCCGGCGGCGCCGGGCTTGTCGCGCACGCGCTGGATGCTCACGAACCCGGTGGTCTCGGACTGGCCGAAGCCCGTCCAGAACTGCGCCTGCGTCTCGTCGTGCAGCCGCTGGATCGTGGGCGGCGCGTCGAGCCCCGAAACGTGCGTCAAGCTCGGCAGCTTGCTGCCGAGCTTCTGCGCGGCGTCGAGCAGGTTGACCAGCACCGGCGGAAAGTCCGAGACGTGCGTGATGCGATGCGCGTCGATCAGCCGCACCGCTTCCTCGGCGTCGTAGCGGGCGACCAGCACGCAGGCGCCGCCGGCGTGCAGGTGGGCCACGAGGTTACCGAGCGCGGTGATGTGGAATAGCGGCAGCGCGAGCAGATAGCGGTCGGCCGCGGTGAAGCCGAGCGCCTGGATGACCACGAGCGAGGCCGTGACGACGTTCGAGTGCGTGAGCACGGCGCCGCGCGGAATCACGTCCACCGCCGCCGTCGAGATCACCGCGAAGGGGTCGTCGCCCGCGACGTCGGCCGCCGGCGGCGGGTCGTCGCGATAGAGACTCGACAGCGCCGTGAAGCCCGCCGCCGGCGGGGCCTCGCCGAGCTGATACCAGTGCGCCACGCCGCGCTGCGTGCGAGGCCACTCACCCACGACCGGTAAGGTCGAGGCGTCCGCGACCATCATCGCGGGCGAGGCGCGCTCGAGGACTCGCTCGACCTCCTGGGCGGTGAGCCGCCAGTTGATCGGGTACGCGATGATGCCCTGGCGGGCGCACGCGCCGTAGAGGTCGACGTACGCCGCGTCGTTCTGGGCGAGGATGCAGATGCGATCGCCCTTGGCAAGCCCGAGGCCCGCCAGCCCGGAGGCGAGCCGGTCGGCTCGCTCCAGGAGCTCGCGGAAGGACCACCGCCGTGTCCCTTGGATCAGCGCGGGCGCGTCGCGGTAGAGCGCCGCGCCGCGCGCCAGGAGGTCGTAGATCGTGAAGGCCTGGGCGCCCATCCGCCTACTGCCCGACGATGTCCGCCTTCATCGGCCCGAGCATGCCGAGCAGCTCGCTCTTGTCCTTCGGATCGACCTTGTTCTTGTCGAGCGCCTTGACGAGATTCTCGACAGTCGCGTTCCACTCGGCGTCGGTGATCTGCATGCCCTTGTGCGCCGTCTTCATGTCGCGGCCGAGGTAGGAGCACGGTCCGCCGGTCGCGTCGCAGATCTGGTCCGCGAGGTTCGACTTCAGCTTCTCGACGTCGGGCCCCTTCATGTCCTTGAACCGAGCGTTGACGCGACTGTCGCCGGTCATGTTGGTGACGAAATCGCCGACGACGAGCGCGATGCCTTCACGCCCGCCCAGCCGCTTGTAGAGGGTCGGCGGCGGATCACCCATCGTCGCGCACGCCACGAGGTTCAGCGCCGCGAGGCACAGCACGATCCGCAGTCCGATCCCACGCACCAGACCCATCGAGTCCGCTCCTCTCAGGAGAGCCAGCGTTTGCGCCGCTTGTAGTGTTTGACGTCCCGGTACGACCGGCGACTGCCGACCTCGGTGAGACCGAGGTAGAACTCCTTGATGTCCGCGTTCTGGGTGAGCATGGCCGCGGTGCCGTCGAGCACGATCCGGCCGTTCTCCATCACGTAGCCATGCTCGGCGATGGTCAGCGCCAGCGCGGCGTTCTGCTCGACCAGCAGCACCGTGAGCTTCTCCTGCCGGTTCAGCCGCTGCACGATCGCGAAGATCTCCTCGACCAGCATCGGCGCCAGGCCGAGCGATGGCTCGTCGAGCAGCATCACGTGCGGGTCGGCCATCAGCGCGCGCCCGATCACGAGCATCTGCTGCTCGCCCCCTGACAGGTAGCCGGCCTGGACCCGGCGCCGTTCCTTCAGACGCGGGAAGTAGCCGTAGACGCGCTCGATCCCGGCGGCCACACGCTGCCAGTCCGTCTGGATGTGAGCGCCGGCGAGCAGGTTCTCTTCGGTCGTCAGGTGCTCGAAGACCCGACGGCCTTCGAACACCTGCACGATCCCGCGCCGGACCACCCCGTGCGGGGGCAGCCGGTCGATCCGCTCGTTCTTGAACTCGATCGAGCCCTTCGTGACGTCGCCCCGCTCGGAGCGAAGCAAGCCAGAGATCGCCTTGAGCGTCGTCGTCTTGCCGGCGCCGTTGGCGCCGAGCAACGTCGTGATCCCGCCCTCGCGGACGTTGAGCGACACGCCCTTGAGGACGAGGATCACGCCGTCGTAAATGACCTCGATGTTGTTGAGGCTCAGCATGTCCGAGCGCTTACTTCTTCGCCCCGCTCTCCTTGATGTGCTTGGCCACCACGTCTTGATACGCGGCGAACCAGTCGGTGGCCTTCTCGAACTTGCCGCCCTTCACCTGCCAGATCTGCACGAGCCCGCCACCCTCGTGGTCGGTGTTGGTGATCTTGAGCGGCGGCACCAGCCCACCCAGGGTGAAGTTCGAGATCTTCTCGAATCCGTTCTTGGTGTCGACGCCGGTGATCTTGCCGTCCGGCTTGGCCTTCAGCGCGTTGCGGATGGCCTCGACGTGCAGCGCGGCGATGAGCACGCCCCGGTTGTAGAAGACGGTCGAGGCCATTTCCTTCGGCGGCTCCTTGCCCTGCTTCTTGTACATCTCGCGGATCTCGTTCAGCACCGGGTAGTCGGTGCCGACTCCGGCGAACTGCATCGCGAAGTAGCCCTCGGCGACGGCGAACCCCCCGGCGCCGTCGATGTTGGCCTCGGCCGATCCCCAGACGAACGAGACAACCTTGCGGAGCGGATAGCCCACCCGCTTGAACTCCTTGATCGACACCGACGGTGCGCCGCCGAAGAGGTGCGCGACCACGAAGTCGGCGCGGAAGCGCTGCGCGATGTCCAGCACCTGGGCGCCCATCTCGACACCGGGCGGCGGAACCGCGAAGGTCTTGAGCTGGAATCCTTCCTTCGTCGCGAGGTCTTCGATGACCTCGATCGGCTCGCGGCCGGCCGGGTTGTCGTAGAAGATGTAGGCGATTTTCTTGCCCTTGAGGCTGCCGCCCATCTGCTTCTTGACGAAGTCGATCGCCGCTGCCCCCTGCGACCAGTAGGTCGCGGCGATCGGGAAGATGTACGGGTACCGGACGCCGTCGGCGGCCGCCGCGCTGCCGAAGCCGGGCGAGGTGCCCGGGATCCGATCTTCAGTGAGCTTCGCCGCGAGCGC
>QHSQ01000445.1 GCA_003221615.1 Candidatus Rokuibacteriota bacterium
CGTCATCGCCGCACAGACCTCCTTGTAGTCGACGATCGCGGTCGAGGGCGAGCGAATCGCGCGGAGCGCGTTGGCGTGCGGCTCGATCTCGCGGAGCTGCCCCGGATCGATCATCTCGACCGGCACGCCGTTGGCGACGCCGCGCTCGTAGAGCGTCTGCAGCCGCGGCAGCTCCGCCTGCTCGGTCGCGACGATCACCTTGCCGACGTGATCGACGCGGATCCCGTGCTTGCTGCAGAAATCAAGCATCAACCCCTTGCCCTCGACGCAGAGCTTCGCCTTGTAGGAGCCGGGCTTGTAGTAGATGCCGGAGTGGATGACCCCGGAGTTGTTCCCGGTCTGGTGCGTGGCGAGCTTGGCTTCCTTCTCGAGGATGACGAGCCGCGCTCTCGGCGCGCGCTCATCCAGAGCCCGCGCGGTGGCGAGGCCGATGATGCCGCCGCCGATGATCGCGATGTCGTAAGAGTTTTCCATGGCCCATCATTGATAGAATCTGGCCCGACCGCTGTCAAGCGCCGAACCCGAACAACATCCGGAGGTCATACCGTGGCGGGAAAGTACTTCGAGGAGCTCGAGATCGGACAGACCTTCCGACACCAGCCCGGACGCACGGTGACCGAGACAGACAACGTGTGGTTCTCCTGCCTCACCATGAACCCCCAGCCCCTCCACGTCGATTTTCACGCGGCGGAAAAGGCCGAGTTCGGCAAGCCCCTGGTGAACAGCCTCTTCACGCTCGGCGTCGCCGTCGGGCTCTCGGTCGGCGAGACGACGCTCGGCACGACCGTGGGCAATCTCGGGTTCGAGAAGGTCGAGTTCCCGAAGCCCGTCTTCCACGGCGATACGATCTATTCGGAGACCGAGGTCGTCGACAAGCGCGAGTCGCGCTCGCGGCCGCAGTGGGGCATCGTGACCTTCGTGCACCGGGCGCTCAATCAGCGCGGCGAGGTCGTCATGGTGGCGCGTCGCAACGCGATGATGCGCAAGAAGGGCGCCTGACCGTGGCCCGCCGGCGGCGGTCGCTCCACTTCGTGCCGGGCGGCAACGAGCGCATGCTCGCCAGGGCCCTCACGCTGGCCGCCGACGGCCTGATCCTCGACCTGGAAGACGCGGTCGCGCCGGACCGCAAGGCGGCGACCCGCGGCGTGGTCCGCGAGTGGCTCGGCCGCGATTTCGGCGGGCGCGAGCGCTGGGTGAGGATGAATCCGATCGCGACCGGGCTCGGGCAAGCCGACCTCGAGGAGACGATCGCGGCACGCCCTGACGGCTACGTGGTGCCGAAGCCCGGGAGCGCCGCCGACATCCGCGAAATCGTGCGGATCCTGGATCGGCTCGAGCAGCATCACGGGATCCAGAACGGGGTGACGCGGCTCACGTTGATCGCGACCGAGACGCCCGAGGGGCTGCTCAACATCCGCGAGATCGCGGCGGCCACGCCGCGAACGGTCGCCATCTCCTGGGGCGTCGAGGACCTCGGCGCAGCGATGGGGCTCGGTCGGGTTCGCGACGCGGAGGGACGCTACCTCGACATCCCCCGCTACGCACGCGTCATGTGCTCGGTGGTCGCCTCCGCCTCCGGGGTCGAAGCGATCGATACGGTCTTCACCGACATCGCGGATCTCGACGGGCTCCGGCGCGAGTGCGAAGAAGGGGTGGCGATGGGCTTCACGGGGAAGATCTCCATCCATCCCAATCAGATCCCCGTGATCAACGAGGTCTTCACGCCCCCGAAGGAAGCCGTCGACGAGGCGCGTCAGCTCGTCGCGCTGTTCGAGGAGCACGCCGGGCGCGGCGTCTACGCGTTCACGTTCAGGGGCCAGATGGTGGACGCCCCGCACCTCGCGCGCGCGAAGAAGCTCGTGGCGAGGGCGGGCGGAGAGTGAGCTCCGCGCGACACGGCGGACCGCGCCGGTAAGGGTGGAATGCGGGCGCTCGCACTCGCCGCTCCCGCGCCCATCGAGACCGAGCCGCTTCGTCTCGAAGCCCGGCCGGCGCCCTCGCCTGGAGCCGGCGAGATCCTGGTCCGCGTCAGCGCATGTGCGGTCTGTCGCACCGACCTGCACATCGTCGAGGGCGACCTGCCGCCGGTCCGGCCGTCGATCGTGCCGGGCCATCAGGTCGTCGGTCGGGTCGAGCGCGCGGGCTCGGGCGCGCGGCGCTTCCGGCCCGGTGACCGTGTGGGTATCGCCTGGCTTCGTCATACCTGTGGACTCTGCGAGGCGTGCCGGGGCGGGCGGGAGAATCTTTGCGAGCACGCCGAGTTCACCGGATATCACGCCGACGGTGGCTTCGCCGACCACGCGGTCGTCTCGGAGAGCTTCGCGTACTCGATCCCTTCGGTCTTCGGCGATGCCGAGGCCGCGCCGCTCCTCTGCGCGGGCATCATCGGCTACCGCGCGCTCAAGCTGAGCGAGGTGGAGCCGGGCGATCGGCTCGGCATCTATGGCTTCGGCGCTTCGGCGCACGTGACGCTCCAGGTCGCGCGGGCCCGTGGCTGCGAGGTCTTCGTGTGCACGCGCGAGGAGTCGCACCGAGCGCTCGCCCGCCGGCTGGGTGCGACGTGGGTCGGCGGCATCGGCGAGGCGCTGCCCGCGAAAGCGCACGGGGCGATCCTGTTCGCGCCGGCCGGCGATCTGGTGCCGGTCGCGCTGCGCAACCTCGCCCGGGGCGGCACGCTGGCGCTGGCCGGCATCTACATGACGGCGGTGCCGCCGCTCGACTACGAGCGCGATCTGTTCTATGAGCGGACCGTCCGCAGCGTCACGGCCAACACGCGCGCCGACGGCGCGGAGCTCCTGGCGGAGGCAGCGCGCATCCCGATCCGGACCGCGGCGACGACGTTTCCGCTCGAGGACGCCAATCGCGCGCTCGCCCTGCTCAAGCGCGGGGGTTTTGCCGGGGCCGGCGTGCTCTTGACCGGTGAGGGTTCTCGCGTATGATCACCGAACAGTTTTGACGGAGGCTCACCGATGAGCAATCAAGACGATCTTCTGCGTCGCGCCGATCAGGTCCTTCCCGGAGGTATCC
>QHSQ01000446.1 GCA_003221615.1 Candidatus Rokuibacteriota bacterium
GCCACGAGCCAGTCGCAGACTCCCCAGGCGTCGCCGACTCCAAAACCGGGCGGGGTCTTGAACATGATGCTCCGAGAGGACCTGTCCCAGGGCTTCTCCATCCACGAGACGGCGACGATCTCGACCGTGTGGCCGGCCATGCCGTGTCTGAATAACCTCGTGCTGTTCGATCCGCTGAAGAAGACCGAGAGCGTCGACACGATCATCGGCGAGCTGGCCGAGAAGTGGTCGTGGCAGGACCATTACCGGAATCTCGTCTTCTTCCTCCGCAAGGGCGTCAAGTGGCACGACGGCCAGCCCTTCACGTCCAAGGACGTGAAGTTCACGTTCGACATGCTCCGTGAGGCGCCCGACGCGCCCGCCAAGCTGCGGATCAATCCGCGAAAGGACTGGTACGCCAACGTCGAGGCGGTCGAGACGCCGGACACCTACACGGCGGTCTTTCGCCTGAAGAAGCCTCAGCCCTCGTTGCTCCTGATGCTCGCCTCCGGCTACACCCCGGTCTACGCCGCTCACGTGCCCCCCGCGGACTACCGGACGAACTGCGTGGGCACCGGGCCGTTCAAGGTCAAGGAGTGGCGGAAGGGCGAGTACGTCGAGTACGTGAAGAACCCCGACTACTTCGTCAAGGGGCGCCCGTACCTCGACGGCCTGAAGTATTTCGTCATCCTCGAGCGGGGCACGCGTCAGGCGGCGATCCAAGCCGGCAAGCTCGACGTGTCGTTCCCCGGTGAGACCAGCAAGACGGCCGCCGAGCAGCTCAAGAAGGCCGTGCCCCAGCTGGTGATCACGCCGTTCAGCCAGAACGTCGCGGACAACATCATCATGAACATGAAGAAGCCCCCCTTCGACAACGTGAAGGTGCGGCTCGCGGTGAGCCACGCGATCGACCGGCGCGCGCTCATCCAGGCCGTGCAGCAGGGCGGGGCCGTGGTCGGCGCTGGGCTCGCGCCCAAGCCCTGGGGCTTCTGGGGCCTCGCCGAAAAGGACCTCGTCGGGCTTCCCGGCTACGGTGCCAAGCCCGCGGACGAGAAGGCGCTGGCCCGCAAGCTCATGGGCGAGGCCGGGTACTCGCGCGCGAAGCCCCTGAAGGTCGAGATCGTCACGCGCGCGATCGCCGTGTACGTCGACATGGCGTCGTTCGTCATCAACGAGCTCAAGCAGGTCGGCATCGAGGCCACACTCAAGCAAATCGAGACGGCGCAGTGGCACGCGATGGCGACCCGCGGTGACTACCAGATCGGGGCCAACCTGACCGGCGTCGGGCCCGACGACCCCGACGCGAACTACTACGAGAACTACGCCTGCGGCTCGCCGCGCAACTACAGCCAGTACTGCAACGAAGAAGTCATGAAGATGTTCGACGCGCAGTCGCAGGAGCTCGATCCCAAGAAGCGACTGGCGCTCAACTTCGCGATCCAGAAACGGCTCGAAGCCGACGCCGCTCGGCCGATCCTGGACTGGAAGCTCGACTACTTCACGGTCTGGCCGCACGTGAAGAACCTGATCCCGCACCAGTCCATCTACAACTTCGGCCGGATGCAGGAAGTGTGGAGCGACCGGTAACCTCGAGGGCGGTGGCGAGCGCGTGAAGACCTACGTCGCTCAACGCCTCGTCATCGCTCTGCTCACCTTGCTGGGCATGTCGATGGTGATCTTCGCCTTGCTACGCCTGGCGCCCGGCGACATCGTCGACATCCTCTTCTCGACCGCGGGCTACGTGAGCCCGTCCGAGAAGCAGGCGATCATGAAGGAGCTGGGCATCGACCGGCCGTACTGGGTCCAGTACCTCGACTGGATGCGGCAGATGCTCACCGGCGACCTCGGCAAATCCTATCGGTACGATCAGCCGGCCTGGCAGATCATCCGACCGCTGGTGCCGGTCACGCTCGAGCTCGCCGCGCTCTCCACGGTCTTCGCGGTGCTCATCGGCGTGCCCACCGGGGTCATCAGCGCCGTGCGGCAGGACACGACGCTCGACTACGTCCTGCGGCTGTTCAGCCTGGCCGGGCTCTCGATGCCGGCGTTCTGGCTCGCGATGGTGATCATCCTCGGCCTGGTGACGTGGTTCGCGTGGATCCCGCCGCTCAGCTACGTGAGCCCGTTTCAGGATCTCAAGCTCCACGCGGTCCAGTTCCTGCTGCCGGCGCTCGCCGTCGGCTACCGCTCCTCGGCGCTGATCATGCGCATCACCCGCTCGTCGCTCCTCGAGGTGATGCGCGAGGACTACATCCGCACGGCGTGGGCGAAGGGACAGAGCGGACGCGTCGTCATCTGGCGCCACGCGCTCAAGAACGCCCTGCTGCCGGTCGTCACCGTCATCGGCATCGAGTTCGCGTTTCTCATCGGCGGCCTCGTGGTCACCGAGACCGTCTTCAACCTGCCGGGGGTCGCGCGCTTCCTGGTTCAGGCGATTCTCTGGCGTGACTATCCGATCGTGCAAAACCTCGTCATGTTCATCGCCGTCGTCGTGATCCTCAGCAATCTGCTGGTCGACATGCTCTACGGCGTGCTCGATCCGCGGGTCCGCTATGGCGGTTAGCCGAGTCGAGATCGCCGTCGCGACCGGCGCCCGCCCGCGCGCCGGGACGTGGACCGCCCTCGCGCGCTTCGCGCGGAAGAAGCCGCTCGGCGCCGCCGGCGGCGTGCTGATCCTCGCGATGCTGGTGACGGCGATCTTCGCGGAGGTCCTCCAGACGCACGATCCGATCGCCACCGACGCCTCGGCCACGCTCGCCTCGCCGAGCGCGGACCACTGGCTCGGCACCGATCACCTCGGCCGGGACATTTACTCGCGCATCGTCCACGGCGCGCGCGTCTCGCTGATCGTCGGCGTGGCTTCGACCCTCCTGGGCTCGGTGCTCGGCGGGATCATCGGGCTCCTGTCCGGCTACGTCGGCGGCAACACCGACCTGATCACCCAGCGGATCCTCGACATTCTCCAGGGGCTGCCGCTCCTCGTGCTGGCGCTCGTGATGTCGGCCGCGCTCGGCCCGGCCGTCCACAACGTGATCATCGCGATCTCGATCCCGATCATCCCGCGGGCGGCCCGCGTGATCCGCTCGAGCGTGCTCTCGATCCGCGAGATGCAGTACGTCGAGGCGGCGCGCTCGCTGGGCGTGCGGCACCTGCGCATCGCGTTTCGCCACATCCTGCCCAACACGATGGGCCCCTTCATCGTCCTGTGCACGGCGCAGCTCGGGAGCGCGATCCTGGTCGAGGCGACCCTGTCGTTCCTCGGGCTCGGGGTCCCCGAGCCCTA
>QHSQ01000447.1 GCA_003221615.1 Candidatus Rokuibacteriota bacterium
GGCCGCCTCGGCGATCTGCACGGCGGTCTCGGCCTGCCCGATGGCCTCGTCGAACCGGCCGAGCTGGGAGAGCACCTCGGCGAGGTTGGCCCCGGAGAACGCCGACTGGATCGCGGCCGCCCCAAAGCGCTCGTAGCGCAGGTTGCCCTCGAGCGCGACGTTCCGCTCGAGGAAGGTGGCCGCGTCGCTGAACTCGCCCCTGGCGGCGTGCGTGTGGCCCAGAAAGGTTGTTGCGACCACCTCGATCGAGCGATCGCCGAGGGTTCGCGCGATGCTCAGGGCCTCCCGGCCGAATCTGACGGCCTCATCGTAGTCGCCGGCGACCAGGCACTGGATCACCAGGAAGGTGTCGATCCGCGCGAGCCGGCGCTGGTCGCCGAGCGTCTTGGCGAGCCCCTCCGCCTCGTGGAGGTGGTCCCCCATGCGCGCCTGATCGCCGAGCGGGTGGAGCGCGTTCCGGAGGTCGATGCGGATGTCGATGGTCAGCTCGGTCGTCTCCCGGGTCTCGGGGAGGTGGCGGAGGCCCCCGAGCGCCTGCTCCAGGTGGGCGACGGCCTCGCGATTGGCCGCCCGCGCCATGGCCCGGAGCCCCGCCTGGCGGAGATAGGCGACCGCCTTCTCCCACAGCTCCCCGCGCAGGGCGTGGTGGGCCAGCCGCTCGGCCTGCTCGGCGACGCGTTCGGTCGAGAGTCGCTCGATGGCCTCGGTGATGCGGGCGTGCAGGGCGCGCTGCCGGTCGTGGAGCAGCCCCTGGTACGCCACCTCGTGGGTGAGCGCGTGCTTGAACGTGTACTCGAGGTCCGGAAAGAGCCGGGTCTCGTAGAGGAACTCCGCGGCCTGCAGGTGCGTCAGCTCGGCGCGCACCTCGGGCTCCGGAGTGTCGGCGATGGCCAAGAGCAGCGGCATGGGCACGTCCTTGCCGATGACGGCGGCGGCCTGGAGCAGTCGCTTGGCCTCGGGCGCCAAGCGGTCGATGCGCACAGCCAGGATGGCCTGAACGGTGGCGGGGATTTTCAGGTTTTCGACCGGCCGGGTCAGCCGGTAGGCGCCGCGCTCGCCGGCCAGGGCCGCCGTCTCCACCAGGGCACGCACGCTCTCCTCGAGAAAGAGGGGATTCGCGTCCGTCCGCTCGACCAGAAGACGCTTGAGCGGACCGAGGGCCGCCTCCGGGCCGAGGAGGGCATCGAGCAGCTCATCAGCGCTCTTGGGCGGGAGCGCATCGAGGCGCAGCTGGCTGTAATAAGTCCTGCTCGCCCAGCCGTGCTGGTACTCGGGGCGGTAGCTGACTAATAACAGGAGCCTGGTCGTCGGCAGGCTCTCGACCAGAGCGTCGAGCAGTGCCTGCGTTTCGGCATCGATCCAGTGCAGGTCCTCGAAGATCACGAGGAGCGGTTGCCCCTGGCTCTCGCGGAGCAGGAGATGCTTGACAGCGTCGAGCGTGCGTGGCGGTGGCCTTACCGTAGGAGACCGAACCGGACTGCAAGATTAGCCAGCCGTCCAAGCGGTGGGAGTGGGTAAGTTCCCAGAACAGACGCGACTTGCCCACGCCGGGCTCCCCGACCACGGCGACTACCTGACCGTGCCCCAGGCGCGCCCGATCGAGGGCGCCGCCGAGTTGCTCCAGCTCCGCGGTCCGGCCGACGAAGCGCGTGAGCCCCCTGCGCGCCGCGGCTTCGAGGCGTGTGCGGGCGACGCCGGCCCCGACCAACTCGAACACCTCGACCGGCTCGCCGAGCCCCTTGATCGGCACGGGGCCGAGCGGGGTGACCTGGACGAAGCCCTCGGCCAGGTGCAGCGTCTCGGCGGTGAGCCGGATGCTGCCGGGCGTCGCGAGTTGCTCCATGCGTGCCGCCAGGTGCGTGGTCTGGCCCACGGCGGTGTAGTCCATGCGGAGATCGCTGCCGATCGAACGCACGACGACGTCGCCGGAGTTGAGGCCGACGCGGATCTGCACCTCCACGCCCTGGGCGCGGCGAAGCTCATCGGAGTAGCGCCGCACGGCGTCCTGCATCCTGAGCGCGGCGTAGCAGGCGCGCACGGCGTGATCCTCGTGGGCGAGCGGCGCTCCGAACAGCGCCATGATCCCGTCGCCCATCACCTGGTTGACCGTCCCCTCGTACCGGTGAACGGCCTCCATCATCCGCTCGAGCACGGGATCAAGAATCTTGCGCGCCTCCTCGGGGTCGCGATCAGCGAGCAGCTCCATCGAGCCCTTGAGGTCGGCGAAGAGGACCGTGACCTGTTTGCGCTCGCCCTCAAGGGCGGCCTTGGACGTAAGGATCTTCTCGGCGAGGTGCTTTGGCGTATAGGACTCGGGCGATGTGAACCGCAGTTCGGCTGTTGCCTGCGACGCGACGGGCTCCCCGCACTCTAAGCAGAATTTCGCGCTTGCGGGCAACTCGCTACGACACGTTGTGCAGGTCAGCACGACACGGGCTCCACACTCCAGGCAGAACTTCGCCTGAGGCGGATTCTCGTGCTGGCACCGGGGACACTTCATTGCCGAGCCTCCAGTGGATCGGGCCGGGCGTAGGGCAGGGCGACAGTAGCCCGGGGGTCAGGGCTCGTCAATGTGCGCGTATCAGCCTGGGTAGAGAAAGCACCGAGAGGATGTCGCGCGCTGGCCCGCGTCTGTCCCAAAACCTCCCCGCCGGCCCCGAGCTAAACGCTCACCAAACGCGGAATCATCGAGGTAGAAATCGGACGTCCGAAATCACATCATTTTCGACGCCTGGGGAGTTCTAGCAGGCTGCGGAAAAAGCGAATGACAACGGCACTGTTGTTCTCCACGCGACTCGGCGAAGGCGCATGGGCCCAGCGATGTGATGCCCTCCACCCGCTGTGGGCCGTCGAGGCCCGGCGGCGACGAACCAGCCTTGCGCTTTGCGAGACGACTGGCGGAGGCTCATACGGTCTGGGCCGTGAGGTTTCGGATCCGCACCAGGTTGTACGCGGCGAGGGCGAAGGTGAACATCCAGTCCACCCGGCGGGTGCCCCGGTACCGTGTCTTGCGCATCAGTCCGATGGTCTTGAGCCAGCCGAAGATCTCTTCGACGCGCTTCCGCCGACGCTGGCTCACCGCATAGCCCGGGTGACGGGTGGTGCGGCCGTCGATCGCGCTGGCGCGGTGCGTGGTGTTCTGCGCTACGTGCGGCGTCACGCCGAGCAGCCGGACTGCGGCGACGAAGTCCCGCGTGTCGTACCCTTTGTCGGCCCCGAGCGTCACGCCGGCTCCCCGATCCCGGGCGCCGAGCAACTCCAGCGCCGCCGCGCGTTCGGCGTGGCCACTCGCCCGCCGCACGCACCCGTCGACGGCGAGGCCGTTACGGTTCTCCATCAGCACGTGGCCGGTGTAGAACAGCTTGGCTTCCTGTCCGTGGCCCTTGCGAGCCAGCCGCGCGTCGGGGTCCGTGGTCGAGGCGTGGGTCGCGTTGCTGCGCCGCTCGCCGTGAAAATTCACGGTCGGATTGCCCGGATCATCGGGCGGCGGCGGCGGCGGCGTGTCTTTTCGTTGGAAGCTCTTGAGGCTGGCCCACGCCTCCACCAGCGTGCCGTCAATCGTGAAATGCTCGTCCGACAGCAGCCCTCGCTCGCGTGCCTCCGCGACCACGCGGTCGAAGAACGCCCGCGCAATCTCCCCGCCCAGCAGGCGCTCCCGATTCTTCGTGAACACGGTGGCGTTCCAGACCGGATCGTCCATCTCCAAGCCCACGAACCACCGGAACAGCAGGTTGTAGTCCAGCTGCTCCATCAGCAACCGCTCGCTGCGGATCGTGTACAGCACTTGCAGCAGCAGGGCGCGCAGCAGCTTCTCGGGAGCAATCGAGGGCCGGCCCACGCGCGAATAGAGCTCGTCGAACCGCGGCGAGAGCTCGCGCAGCAGCGCGTCGACCAACGGCCGCATCGCGCGCAGCGGATGATCGGCGGGGATACGCCGCTCCATCGGCACATAACTCCACATGGCGCCCTGGTCTTCCCGATCGTCGCCGCGCATGCGCACCTCCGTGGTGGGAGTCGTCATGCGCATCGTAGTCGAACTCTCATACGAACCCGATACCTAAAGTCGGGTTTTTCAGCAGCCTGCTAGGTGCCCGCGACGTCGAAGCGCTCGGACTCCGGTGGCTTGGACCACAGTGCGTCCGCGCCGCTCATGGCGGCAGCACGCGCGGGGCTTGCTCGCCAAGCGTCATAGATCTCGGTCGACGTCCACACCACCAGGGTGGTGATCTTAGTGGGATCAGTCTGGCTATACAGAGTCTGGCGATTCACGAAGCCAGGGGCTTTGCTTTGCGCCTCACCGTTACGGTCCAATAGTTTACGAGCCTCGTCGACCTTGTTGGTCTTGGCCCAATGATGCGTCAATACGCCGATCATCGCCCCCTCCATGCCGGCGTTCGCCCAACCTCGACGTGGCCCGGGATGACCCGATGCCACGTCGAGGCTGGTCGGCTCTGAGATCACGCAAGATCGTAGCGATCGAGGTTCATTACCTTGGTCCAGGCCGCCACGAAGTCCTGGACGAACTGCGCCTGCGCG
>QHSQ01000448.1 GCA_003221615.1 Candidatus Rokuibacteriota bacterium
ACGATCGCGGCAAGGACGCGCTGCGCAGCCTGGAATCGCTCGAGTGCGTCGAATCGGTCACGCCGATCCTCAAGCCCTTCAAGCTTGCCAGCCGGGAGGTGCGCGACGAGCCGACCCAGATCCGGGTCGGCGACGTGACGATCGGGGGCCGCTCCCTGGTGGTCATGGCCGGACCGTGCTCGGTGGAGTCCCGTCCGCAGCTGCTCGAGGCCGCGGAGAAGGTGAAGGCGGCCGGAGCTCACATCCTGCGCGGCGGCGCCTTCAAGCCGCGCACGTCGCCCTACGCCTTCCAGGGCCTCGAGGACGAGGGATTGAAGCTCCTGGCCGAGGCCAAGCGCGAGACTGGCTTGCCGATCGTCACCGAGGTCATGGAGCCCGACAAGGTGGACATCGTCGCCGAGCACGCCGATATCTTACAAATCGGCGCCCGCAACGTGCAGAACTTCCCGCTGCTCAGGCGCGTGGGCGACGCCGGCAAGCCCGTTCTCCTCAAGCGCGGCATGGCGACGACGATCCAGGAGTGGCTCCTGTCGGCGGAGTACGTGCTGGCGCGTGGTAACCCGAACGTGATCCTGTGCGAGCGCGGGATCCGGACCTTCGAGGCCTCGACGCGCTTCACGCTCGACCTCAACGCGGTACCGGCGGTGAAGAGACTCTCGCATTTGCCGATCCTGGTCGATCCGAGCCACGGGACAGGCCACTGGGAGTTCGTGGAGGCCATGGCGATGGCCGGGGTCGCGGCCGGCGCCGACGGGCTCATCATCGAGGTACACCCGCGCCCCGAGGAGGCGCTGTCCGACGGCCCCCAGTCGCTCAAGCCCGAGCGCTTCGCCGCCCTGATGCAGCGGGTGCGTCGCGTCGCGCACGCCATGGACCGCGACCTCTAGGGGCTATACTCTTCGAAGATGCGTGTGCACGTCTCCAGGCCCGTCAGCCGGCGCCCGCTCGCCATCGCGATCGGGGTGTCGATCGGCTTTCACTTGCTCCTTCTGGCCATCGTGCTGCTCGTGCGGCCGCCCGCAAATCCCTATATGGTCAAGCGTGGCGAGCCCTTGTTCATCGAGCTGCCGAAGGCCGAAGAGCCCGCCGAGCGTGGCTCACCGCCCGCAGCGTCTCCCGGGGTGAAAGCTCCGCCTTCGCCGCCTGCGCCACCGGCTGTGAAGGCTCAGCCGCAGCCCCGCGTGGCCGCGAGCCAGCCCCAGCCCGCCCCGGGCCCGCCGCGGGCTCCGCAGCCTCCTCAGCCTCGAGCGCCCGAGCCGCCGGCCGTCGCGAGCGCCCCGGTCCGGCCACCCACCCCTGAGCCACCCGCCGCCGATGGGCTGCAGGCGTCCACGCCGCCACCGAAGCCCGCCGAGCCCACCGTGAGCGAGCCGGTCCGGCCGCCAGAGGCCCAGCCTCACGAGGCGGCCCCGGCGACGCCGCCGCCGCGAGTCGCGGCCGTTCCGCCCAGCCCGCCGGTGATCGATAGCCGATCAGCGCTACGCCGAGGCGGACCGGCAGGGGCCGGTGGGGCGGGAGAGGGATGGGCTGGCATCGAAGGTGAGCCGATCCCGCTCGACTCCAGCGACCCCCGGTACAACGACTACCTCGATCGCGTCCGGCGGATGATCAAGGAAAAGTGGGGCTATCCCTGCATCAAGGACGTCTCGACCGGCAACTGCGACTACAAGTCGGCCCGGCTCGTGATCGTGTTCGGCATCCTGAGGGACGGACGCGTGCCGACGCTCGAGGTGGCGCAGCAGTCGGGCTACGCGATCTACGACGACTACGCTAAAAACGCTATAAGGCTGGCCGCGCCGTTTCCGCCGGTGCCGGCGTCCCTCATGGCGACGGCGAACTCCGGCAGTTCGGGCGTGAAGATCGTGGCCGCCTTTCAGTACGTTTTGGTCGAGAGCTCCCTCACGAACATCCTTCGTTGAAACACTCGTAATTCCAGGCCCTTGCCTTGACATGCTCGCCGCGTCGCATGTAGCATGAGCGTCACTCTGGATAGGCTCGTAGCTCAGTGGGAGAGCGCCTCTCTGACGCAGAGGAGGTCGGCGGTTCGAAACCGCCCGAGCCTACCATTCATCCTGACTGACGAGCGCACCACTGTCTGAAGAAGATCGTCACCTCAAGCTGACCGGCGACTTCGACTGCGATCCCTCGCCGCTCGCGACGCTGCGTCATTCGACCTCGCACGTCATGGCTCAGGCGGTGAAGCGTCTGTTCCCGTCCGTGCGCGTCGCGATCGGTCCTGCGATCGAGGACGGCTTCTACTACGACTTCGCGAAAGCCGAGCCGTTCACACCGGAAGACCTCGTGAAGATCGAAGAGGTCATGCGGGAGATCGCGAAGGCCGCGTATCCGTTCGAGCGGCAGGAGATGCCGCGTGAGGAAGCGATCCGCTTCTTCCGCGAGCGCGGTGAGCCGTTCAAGGTGGAGATCCTCGAAGGGATCCCGGCGCCGAGCGTCTCGCTCTACCGGCAGGGCGACTTCATCGACCTCTGCCGCGGGCCGCACGTGGCCTCGACCGCGCACGTGAAGCACTTCAAGCTCCTCTCGTCCTCCGGCGCCTACTGGAGGGGCGACGAGCGCAACGCGATGCTCCAGCGCATCTACGGCACCGCGTGGCTCACGCAGGAGGAGCTCGACAAGCATCTGTGGCGGCTCGAGGAGGCGAAGAAGCGCGACCACCGCAAGCTCGGGCGCGAGCTCGACCTCTACGCCTTTCACGACGTCTCGCCGGGCGCGCCCTTCTGGCTCCCGAACGGCTGGACGCTCGTGCGTGAGCTCGAGCGGTTCGTCCGCGAGGTTCTCGACGCGCGGGGCTATCAGGAGATCTCCACGCCGATCCTGGTCAACCAGCGGCTCTGGGAGCAGTCCGGCCACTGGGAGCACTACCGCGAGAACATGTTCCTGGTGGAGTCCGAGGAGCAGGTCTTCAGCCTCAAGCCGATGAACTGCCCGGAATCCACGCTGGTCTATCGCCACACGCTGCGCTCGTACCGCGATCTGCCCTTGCGCTTCGCGGACATGGGGCGTCTGCATCGCAACGAGCGGTCGGGGACGTTGACCGGCCTCATGCGCGTGCGGCAGTTCACGCAGGACGACGCCCACATCTACTGCCGGCTGGATCAGATCCAGGACGAGATCACCGCGCTGCTCGAGCTGGTCCGCGAGTG
>QHSQ01000449.1 GCA_003221615.1 Candidatus Rokuibacteriota bacterium
ATCTCGCAGTCTCATGCCACTTACGCGACCGGTCGCCGTATCATGGTCGTTGCGGGAAGGGGTGACACAGATGTCTCTGATGTGTTCAATCGCAGCATGTAAGGCAAAGGCGGGGATGTGCACGCATGAGAAGATGACGGCGGGTGTGATCGCGCTGCTCGTCGTTGGCTTTGTCGTGGCGAAAGGCTTGAGCCTCTTCTAGGGATCCCCCGGGCCGCGGGAGACGCCAGATCGAAAGCGCCAACGAGTAGCACCTCGGTGGAGGTCATTCAGTTGCGCGATTGTGGCCGGCGGGTGCGTGCGGGTGTCCACGGGCAGCAGGTCCACGACCAGATCGTCAAACCGTTGAAAGCCTCCAGCCGCGTGCGCCTTGACTTCGCCGACGTCGAGTCCGTCGGCGCTAGGTTTCTCGATAGCAGTCTCGGGGTGCTCGTCGCGCGGCACGGTGCGACGGGCCTTCGGTCGATTGTGTTCGCACACTTGCAGTACAAGTGTCGGAGGCGAGCATCGTCAAGCGTTAAGCCAAGCGGCACCGCTCCGCGGATCTCTTAACTTTTCCGTGCTCCGAGACGCTTTCCTAAGACGTCAACGAGTTCTTGCTTGAAGTCGCTCTATTCCTGCCCACGGAGCGCCAACCCCGGCGTCATGCGATGCGTTGCGTGGGGCAGCGGGGGACCGACGCAACTTTACGCTGTGGGGCGGCCAGCAGACGAAGTCGGGGCGGCGCGCTAGAAGGAGCGGATCAGGCGTTCGACCCGTTCGTCGTGGGACTGGAACGGGTCCTTGCAGACGATCGTCTCGCGTTCCGGGTCGTTCAGCTTCAGGTAGACCCAGTCCACGCGGTAGTCCTTGCTCTTCAGGTTTGCCTGACGGATGAACTCGCCGCGCAGGCGGGCGCGCGTCGTCTGCGGCGGCCCGTGCTTGGCCTGCTCGATCGTCTCGTCGTCGGTGATCCGGTCCACTTGGTCGTTGAGCGCCAGCCGGTAGTAGACGCCCTTCTCGGGTCGGATATCATGGTACTGGAGGTCGAGCAGCGAGACCTTCGGATCGCGCCACGAGAGCCGGTGGCGGTCCATAAACTTGTCGATCCATGCCTTCTTGATCACCCAGTCGAGCTCGCGCGAGAGCTGCATCGGGTCCGACTCGAGCTTCATGAGCACGTCGGTCCAGCGGGCGAGCACGTCCTTCGTCGCCGGGTCGGGGCTGATCGAGTCCACATAGCGCGTCGCATACTCGAGGTACTCCAGCTGCATCTGGAGCGCCGTGAGCGTGCGCTCGTCCTTGAGCTTGATCGCCTTCTCAACGTCGGATCGCGGGAGATGTCGCGTAGCGCCTGCACGGGTGACTGCAGCGAATAATCTCGATCGAAGAATCCATCTTCGATCATGTCGAGCACCAGAGCCGTTGTCCCGATCTTCAGATAGGTGGCCACTTCCGACATGTTCGAGTCGCCCACGATGATGTGCAGGCGGCGATAACGCTCAGCGTCGGCGTGCGGCTCGTCGCGCGTGTTGATGATCGCGCGCGACGAGGTCGTGGAGCCCGAGATCTCCTGGCAGATGTGCTGGGCGCGCTGCGAGAGGCAGTAGTGGAAGCCCCGCGGCGTCTGGAGCACCTTGCCCGCGCCCGCGAAGATCTGGCGGGTCACGAAAAAGGGGATGAGCGCCTCAGCCAGGCGCTGAAATGATACGTCCCGGCTCACGAGGTAGTTCTCGTGACAGCCGTAGGTGTTGCCCGCCGAGTCGGTGTTGTTCTTGAAGAGGAGGACGTTTCCGGAAAGCCCGTCCTCGCGCAGGCGCTTCTCAACCTGGTGCCGGAGGTCCTCGACGATCCGCTCGCCCGCCTTGTCGTGGCTGACGAGCTCGACGACGTCATCGCACTCGGGCGTCGCGTACTCGGGGTGGAGTCCGGTGTCGAGGTAGAGGCGCGCGCCGTTCTCGAGGAAGACGTTTGCGTTGCGAGCCGCGGGGATGACCTTCTCGAAGAGGTACGCGCAACGTTGTCGGGCGACAGGCGAAGCTGGCCGCCCAGGATGCAGGTGAGACCGTACTCGTTCTCGAGGCCGAAGATCCGGCGTTTCATCTGGGTTTCAGCCGGGATTTCCGATATGGACCCATACCGCTGAGCGAGCCGCCCGCTCGCCAACCTGCCGTGCCGCTGGTGCGGAATAGGTGACAGGGGGCTTCCTCGGGATTCCTGCTCTGCTGACCGTGCCTCGCGAAATCATTTGTCCGCCAGAATCAGCGCGTGCTGAAGCGTCATCGCGTCCAGATAGCGCTCGACCGCTCGCGGGTTCGTGAGGCTATGCGTGGTCGGGCGATCGACGAGCGTCATCGGTTGCCCCACGGAGACCTTCTTCCGGAGCACGACGCGAGGTTTCTTGTTCTTCGGCATTTTCCTCGCCTCTCCAGCATGCCGTGCCGCCCATGCGGAATCGATCACAAGCCTTTTCGGGTTGCTGCCCGCTCCGCCCCAGAGATGCCACCCTGAGTACCGCCCTCAGAGACACTCCCGCCAGAATTGCCCCGCCTCACTCCCTCCGTGGTCCGTCCGCTCGATCAGGCCGGATGCCACGTGAGGCGCTCGATGCGCCGGAGGATCTGCCCAAACAGGCGGCGCGTCAAGCGGCTGTCGGCCAGCTGGAGGCTAAAGTACTGCGCAT
>QHSQ01000450.1 GCA_003221615.1 Candidatus Rokuibacteriota bacterium
AGTTCATGCGTGTCGCCGAGCCGTACTTCGCACGGGCAATGCCCTCGTTGAGGAGGTACGACACGCCGCTGGCGACGATCATGAGAACGCGCATCGTGAAGATCCAGACAAGCAGCTGGACCTGCACGGCCGGCTCCTTCACGGCGAGCAGGATGAAGGAGATGAGGGCGACGCCGGTGACGCCGTACGTCTCGAAGCCGTCCGCGCTGGGGCCCACCGAGTCGCCGGCGTTGTCGCCCGTGCAGTCGGCGATCACGCCCGGGTTGCGCGCGTCGTCCTCCTTGATATTGAACACGATCTTCATCAGATCGGAGCCGATGTCGGCGATCTTCGTGAAGATGCCGCCGGCGATCCGGAGCGCGGCGGCGCCGAGCGATTCGCCGATGGCGAATCCGATGAAGCACGGCCCCGCGTAGTCGCCAGGAATGAAGAGCAGGATGCAGAGCATCAGGAACAGCTCGACGCTGATCAGGAGCATCCCCACGCTCATGCCGGCCTTGAGCGGGATCGCGTAAACCGGAAACGGCTTGCCCGCGAGGCTCGCGAAGGCGGTGCGAGAGTTCGCGAACGTGTTGATCCGCATCCCGAACCACGCCACTCCGTAGCTGCCCCCGATGCCGATCAGGCTGAAGGCGAGGATGATCAACACCTTCGAGGCGTCGAACTTCAGGAGGACGCCGAAATACAGCACGATGATGACGCCGATGAAGGCCTCGAGCAGCAGCAGGAACTTCCCCTGCGTGATGAGATAGGTCTTGCAGGTTTCGTAGATCAGCTCCGAGATCTCACGCATCGCCGGGTGCACCGGGAGGCCCCTCAGCTGCTTGAAGATCACGATCCCGAAAAGAAGACCGAGCACACAGACGACCAGGCCGACCATCAACAGACTCCGGCCGTTCATTCCGCCGACCGCGACCTGACCGAGGTCGGGGACGATGAGGTTGGCCTCGCCTCCACCTGTGTGCTGGGCTGCCGCCGGCGCCGCGGCCCGCGCGTCCGGTATGGCCACGAAACCGGTTAGCGCTACGGCGAGCAGCAGCACGGGCGTGATCCACAGGGCTGAGCGGACTATCGCAACGTGCGTTCGATTCATGCGGTGGGCTCCTTCGGTGGAGAGATCTCCGCAACTCTACGCGACGCCGTCGATGAGTGTCAACGAAAACCATCCCTCACACGATCGCCAAGTGCCCGAGTTGACACGCTTTGCGGGCACTCGTACGATTCGAGCCAGAATGAACGACGCGCTCGTCGACAGCCATGTCGACCGCGATGATGCTCGCGCCCGGCAGCGCGAGCGTACGGTGACCTGCCCGACCTGTGGCACCGCCTCGGTGTCTGGCTCGACGAGGCGTACCGAGTGCCTGGCGACGAGGGCCGATGTTTCGTAAGACGACCGGATCGATCCTCTGCCCCTCCTGCGGAAGGCTGACGCACGCCGCCGCCCCCGTGTGCCTCGTCTGCGGTCGGCGCAATCCGGGCATGTGGGGATTCGCTGGCCCGCTCCGGCAGATCTTTCGCTCGTGGAATTTCACGAACGCGGTGACGCTCGCGTGCGTCGTGCTGTACGTCGCGACGCTCGTCTTCGATCCGGCGTCGGCGCTCCGCCCGCGCGGCATCTTCGACGTGTTCGCGCCGAGCAACCGCGCGCTGTGGGCGTTCGGCGCCGCGGGCTCTATCCCGTGGCAGGCCGGGCACTGGTGGACGGTGCTCACCGCGATCTATCTGCATGGCGGTCTCCTGCACATCATTTTCAACGTGCTCTGGATCCGTCAGCTCGGGCCCAAGGTCGAGGAGTATTACGGCCCCGCACGACTGGTCGTCGTCTTCAGCGTGTCGGGCGTCCTCGGGTTCGTGGTGTCGAACGCGTTTGACGTTCCGTTCACGGTGGGCGCCTCGGGCTCCATCTTCGGGCTGCTCGGTGCGCTCGTCGCGTACGGCCGAAAGCGTGGCGGGGCCTTCGGCCGATTCGAGCTGCAGCAATATGGTCAGTGGGCGCTGGTTCTCTTCATCGCAGGGTTCTTCATGTCGGGCGTGAACAATCTCGCCCACGCCGGGGGCTTCATCGGAGGCTTCGTCTCGGGGCTCGTGCTCTCGCTGGCCGAGCGACGGGCCGAGACGACGATCGACTGGCTGCTCGCGGGCGCGGCGATCGTCGCCACCGTCATCGGATTCGCGCTGGCGCTCTTCGCCGCCTTCGCTCACTGACGTTCAGGCAGAAACACGAAGGGGGCCAGACCGGCCCCCTTTCAGTGAATTAACCCGGCAGCGACCTACTCTCCCGTACCGTTGCCAGCACAGTACCATCGGCCCTGGAGGGCTTAACTTCCGTGTTCGGGATGGGAACGGGTGTGGCCCCTCCGGTATCGCCACCGGGAATCGAACTCTCGCATCGGCCATGCGGCACCGATGCGCCGAACACAGAGACTCTCGAGCGTAGCCAGACGCTGCTCTCGCACGATTCGGTGACGACCGAGAAAAAACCGTGGTCAAGCCGCACGGGCGATTAGTACCGGTCAGCTGAACGCCTTACAGCGCTTACACCTCCGGCCTATCAACCTCGTAATCTGCGAGGGCCCTTCAGAGGGCTTGCGCCCTGGGAGGTCTCATCTTCAGGCGGGTTTCGCG
>QHSQ01000451.1 GCA_003221615.1 Candidatus Rokuibacteriota bacterium
CGCGCGCCTGCAGCTGAGCCCCGGTGCTGCGAGCGGTGGCCAGGATCACGGCAATGCGCAGGCCAGGCTTGAAGGGTGGCGCAGGCGTCGAGGGTCGGACGTCGGCGAACGTCGGCGACTTCATGGAAGTCCTGACGAGCTCCTGCGCCTTCTTCAAGTAATCCGAGGAAGGCGCTTGCGCCTGGCTGCTCCACGCCGTCGCGAGGACGCCGAGGACGCACAGCAAGGTCGCGCGACCGCGAGCCGACATGGTCATCGAAAGTTCCTCATGGCTTCCCGTGCCACTTGGCGATATAGAGTCCGGTGTTCTTCTCGGTGAAGTAAACGACGCCTCGAGCGTCGACCAGCACGTCCTCGACCTGCGTCACGAGGGTGCGCGGTAATGGTCCGATCCGCGACGGCGGGTCCTTCGGAATCATGTAGGCGATCTCAGCGACATGGTGCGGATCGCGGAGATCGAACACCCGCAGGCCGGCGTTGAAATAGGTCAGGAAGCACACCGACTCGTCCTGGAAGAGGTGTGGGTTGCCGGCAGCGATGTGCTGATTGTGAGGGCCGAAGCGTCCTCCTCTGGCGCAGAACGATTCGTATGCAGCGTCGCGTGGCGGCCGTGGGGTCGGAAAGAGGCTGATCATCCTGGGCGACATCGGGTCTGTGACGTCTATGAGTCCTGCGTAGTTGACCGGCTCGTTGCAGCCTTCCTCCAGCGCCTCGGAGTTCAGCACGACGAGATTTCGTCCGGGAAGAGGCACCGCCGAGTGCGCGGCGATCTTCGTTCCGAGGGGAGGACGAACGCTGAGCTGCCCGACGAATTTCGGTCGCGCCGGAGCTGCGACGTCGACGATCACGAGCCCATGGCCGCCGTACGGAAGATAGGCGAGATCTCCCACCCGTATCGACGGCCCGTGGATTCCGAAAGGAGGATCGCTGGCGGGGTGCCGCCCCGGCGCCTGATCCGGCATGCTGAAGCGCCCGATCTCGCGAGGAGCCCCGGGCTCGCTCACATCGAGGAGCACGAGGATGAGCCCCACCTGTCCTGCCACCCGAGCGCTCAGATGAAGGAGCCCGCGATCGTCGAAGCCGTTGCGGTGCGTCCCTCGGTCGCCGGTCTTGAAGTGACTCATCTGGCTGGGATTCGCCGGGTCCGTGATGTCCCAGATGAACACGCCTTCGCTGAACGGCGCCCCGGACTCTCCGCCCCAGTCGGGCGGGACAGGCTCTAGCGACGTCGCCAGCAGGTCACCACAGAGCGTGACCTGAAGTGTCCACGTGGAGGGAGGCCCTGGAATGAAGCGAACATGTTTCGGCGCGGCAGGCTCGGTGACATCGAGGACCGACCAGCCGCTATGCCAGAGATGACTGACATAGAGAAAGTGCCGGCCGTCCTTGACGGTCAACGCGAGCTTGAACCCGGGCCTCCCATCGAGGCCGTGATAGGAAAGCGCCTCGAGCGGTCCCTCGGCAGCTGCGACCCTGTCTGTGGTGGCCACCGTTCGAGTTTCTTTTCTCGCCATCCCTGGCGATGTTCGATGCACGATCAGTGTTCGGGGGCAGGATGGCTCGCGGTTGGAGCCGTGTCAAGGACCCACGGCTGTCGCGATGAGCCCGGCCAAGCGCTGCGAGATGATCTGGCGCGCCTCGGCGACCAACTCACCAATGATCTGAGCGGCCGGTTTGATCTCGTGGATCAAGCCAACGCTTTGACCCGCCAGGCTCCTCGATCAGAGGCACCTTGACGACGGCGGTTCTCCGATCGAACGGAGGTGCCGACGGGCGTCCGGCCATGCCTTCTTCGCCGCTGAGATGCCAATCCTCAGGAACGCGTTACGACACGCGATCACCGGGAGCCGATCGGCGCTACTATTGACGGGGCGGCGGCGAAGCGGTATCCAGCATCATTCCTTGCCTTGCGAAGCACAAAAGCAACGCTCCTTTCTTTGGTCCCGATCGCTCTTGACCGGGCCACTGACACGAGGAGCGTATGGGCGGGTGGGAGCCGAGGCGTGACGCGATGGTGACGTTTTCGGTGCCGGCGTGGTGACGCCCCAGATTCGGTCTGTCGGCCTCCGTGCCTCTGGCCTGCCTCGGGCGGCCAATGAGCGTCTGCTAGGAGCAACCGGCTTGGTTCACCGTGCTGGCGTCGACTCCATCACCCGAAGGTCGCTGGTTCAAATCCAGCCCCCGCAGCCATGAGCGACGAGAGGTTAGCGGACGCAGCGCCGCTAGCCCTTTTCGTTTACCCAGACTTCACCCAGGAATGAGTCCCGCGGAGGGTTCCGGCGCGAAGAGCTCGAGTTCGTGCCCGTCGGGATCTTCGAAGTAGAGCGAGGTGCCCGGCATCCAGCCGTGGAAGACTGGGCCGCGGGTAGGCACCCCGCATTCGCGGAGGACAGTCACAGCCTGTTGGAGGTCAGACCCAGTAGCCGTGAACGCAAAATGTGGCTCGGAAACTCGCCAGCCTGCTCCTGGAGCACGATCATCCCGGCAGCGCCGCCGGCGCGAAGGAACAGCCACTTTCTGCGATCGTCTCGAAGACCGACTTCTAGCCCGAGCACGTCGCGGTAAAACGTCTCAGCCCTCTCGAGTTGTCGTACGGGAATCGCAATCTCGTAAATACCTCGGACCAGCATCGCTCGCCTCCCCATGGAGGGACATGCGCGATAAGCACGGCGCTGCGCATACGAAAGTCCCGTTCTGTGTGTACGGCGCGTCCCCTAGTCCTATAGTTACCCGCGGGCTTCGAAAGGATTCTCGGCTGCCACGCGAGGCCAGCAGCATCACGAGAGCTTCGGCACCACTTCGGCCACCAGGCGCTCCATCTGCTCGGCCTCGTCGAAGACGGGGTTGAGCAGGATCAGCTCGGCGCCGGCCTCTGCAACCTGGCGCAGCCCTCGCACGCAGGCGTCGGGTGGCCCGTAGACCGGGAACGCCTCCAGTTGGCTCAACTGGAAGAACGAGTAGAAGCGGTGCAGCGACTCGCCGATTCGCCCTTAGATCAATCAGTTCTAGGGAGAACGTAGTCAGGTGTGGCGGCGCGAACGTTCCATTCTGGGAGGCGGGTTCGAGTCCCCGGGCCAACGGCGACTCCCGCCTCAAAGACGATGCCTTTCTAGGGGCGCGGCAAAGATCTAGATTCTGGAAGCAGCGACCGCAATGACACAGGACTTCCAACCCCGGGTGCGGTTCGTAGCCGGGTTGTCTCGAAGCTGGTTCAGCTGGTGCTTCGGCACAAGTGCCATCATCGGATAACACCTTGGCCGTGATCCAGGTCATCGGTGTTGGAGTTCGTTTTCGGTTGTTGCGAGGGCCAGCCCAGGCGGATTCGATCGGTGCAGGCGGCCGCGTAGCTCAATATCTGCAGCGGACTCAGGAAGGGCATCGAGCCGATCGGCGACTCCAGCGTCCAGGCGCTCTCGAAGCCGAGCGCCTCGGCCCGCGCCATGTACGCCCGGAAGCGACCAGGATCGAACTCACCGTCGGAACGGAACTGAGGGATGGAGATCGCAAATCGCATGTCCTGGCTCCTGTCTCTTCGCCACCTGCCGACAATTTGATCGCTTTGGGCTCATCGAGCTCGCGCGGGATTAGCCGCGACCGAAGCGCTTTCTGACACGTGTAGCCCTTCGAGGCTGGATGGGCCTTGTCGCCGCGGATTTGCTCGAACCGGCGGCCGTCCTCGCCGCCGAGCTTCACGAGGATGCCACAGTTGCACTCGCACAGGATGCACGCTGACGATTTCCACTCGACACCGCGTTCCGTCACGATCCCGCCGTCATAGACGTCTCCGCCGCGAACAGTATCTTTTAGATACCCGAACGTATACTCTGGATACCATGCCGTCAACTGTCTCGCGGAGATCTCGGTCGACGCGCCGCTATCAACACTTTTGCCCGGCGGCACGTGCCCTCGAGACGATCGGGGAGCGGTGGTCCCTGTTGATCGTCCGCGACCTCCTGGCGGGTCCGCGCCGCTTCAGCGACCTGCGCCGGTCGCTCACGGCGATCACGCCGAAGTGGCTGAGCGCGCGCCTTCGTACCCTCGAAGCGGACGGGATCGTCACCCGGGACGTCACCGGCGAGCGCGAGGTTCGATACCGGTTGACGCCGAAGGGTGAAGCCCTCGAGCCGGTGTTCGACGCGTTGCTCGTCTGGGGCATGGACTATGCGCTCGGCTCGCCACGTCACGGTGAGGCGATCCATCCCGGCCGTGCGATCGACGCAACCGTGCGCTATCTGAATCGCCGCCGGGTACGTGCCGCGCGCCGCGTCGTGTGGGTCATCCTCTTCGGGGAGGATCGCAGTTACACCATTCGCTTCGATGGAGCTCGATGGTCGCGACAGCGCGGAGCGGCACCAGCCGACGTCACCGTGCAGACCTCCCCGCCGGAGTGGGTGAAGTTTCTGAGCGCGGACCCCAAGGGCCGCCGTCGCTGGCTGCGGCAACAGCGCGCCGCGGGAACAAGGCAGCGTCTCGACGAGCTGATGACCTCATTCGGAGTCCTACAACAGACGTTGCGCTCACGCGAACCTGGAAGTCAGCGAGCGGCCATGGCCAAGAATTGAGGATGCGATGTTTCAACTCGACCTGCTGAAGGGCAAGCGCATTCTCGTGACTGGTGGCGGCACGGGACTCGGCCGCTCGATGAGCCACCGCTTCCTCGAGCTCGGCGCGAACGTTGTGATCTGTGGCCGGCGCGAGGACGTGCTTGAGCAGACGGCCGAGGAACTGACCAAGGAGACCGGTGCTGAGATCGAGACCGTAAGGTGCGACGTGCGCCTGCCGGACGCAGTCGAAGCGATGATGGACCGCATCTGGCAGAAGCGCCCGCTCGACATCCTCGTGAACAACGCCGCAGGTCAGATCCTGGCCCCGACGCACAAGATGTCGTCACGCGCCATCGACGCGGTGCTCGGCATCGTGCTGCACGGCTCGGCCTATTGCACGGTGGCCGCCGGCCGGCGCTGGATCGACGCGGGCGAGCGCAACAAGGTCGTGATGTCGATCCTCACCGTATCGGCGCTGATGGGCGCGCCCTTCACCGTGCCGTCGGCGATGGCCAAGGCGGGCGTGC
>QHSQ01000371.1 GCA_003221615.1 Candidatus Rokuibacteriota bacterium
CAGCGATCCGCTTCGAAAGCTCCGGCTCCTCCGTTTCGACGCGCTCGGCGCCAAGCTGCTCGAGCAGGGCGACGCGCTCAGGGCCACGCGTGGTGGCGATGACCCGCACGCCCGCGTCAACCGCCATGTTGAGCGCGGCCCGGCCGAAAGAGGATGCCGCGCCCCGTATGACGAGTGTTTGTCCCCGGACGATCTCCAGATTGCGGAACAGGCAGGTCCAGGCGGTTGCATAGGTTTCCGGGATCGCGGCGAGCTCTGCCCAGGGCAGATCGGACTCGATGAGCGCGACGTTCGACGCCCGCACTCTGGTGTATTCGGCATAGCTGCCATTGATGGTGCGCCCGAGGCCGCCCATCAGCGCCGCAACCTTGGCCCCGAGCGAGAACTCGCCGCCGGGGCAGGACTTCACCAGCCCGACGCACTCGATGCCGATCACCTTCGCGGCTTCAGCCCACTCGCCCCGGCGCATGTGCATTTCGGCATGGTTGATGCCGAACGCCTTGATCTCGATGACGACATGACCGGCCTTGGGCTCCGGGTCTGGAATCTCCTTGTACACGAGGCTGTCGGGCCCTCCGAACTTTCTAAGAGGATTGCGCGCATCACAGTCCTCCAGTTGATCGGTACGGATTCAGGGTGCGAGGAGCCGCGGATCACCGCCGCGATCTCCGCGGCATGCGTTTCCAGCGCGAAGTGACCCGTGTCGAAGAAGCGGACGATGGCACCCGAAATATCGCGCTTGAACGCCTCGGCGCCGGAGGGCAGGAAGAACGGGTCGTCCTTGCCCCACACCGCCAGCAGCGGCGGCCGGTGCGTGCGGAAGTATTTCTGGAACGTCGGGTACAGCGCGACATTGCTGGCGTAGTCGAGGAACAGGTCGAGCTGGATCTCGTCGTTGCCGGGCCGAGCGAGCAGCGCCGAGTCGAGCGTGTAGCTCTCGGGCGCGACCAGCGACTCATCTTGCACGCCATGCATGTACTGCCACCTGGTCGCCTCGGGCGTGAGGAAGTTGCGGAGCGCCGCACGGTTCGCGGCTGTGGGCTCCTTCCAATAGCGCTGAATCGGGTTCCAGCCCTCGCTCAGCCCCTCCTCATAGGCGTTGCCGTTCGGCGAGATGATCGCGGTGATCCGCTCCGGGTGGCAGGTCGCCAGACGGAAGCCAACCGGCGCGCCGTAGTCGAAGACGTACACGGCATGACGGGTAAGCCCGGCGACCTTCGTGAACCGGTCGATGACCTCGGCGAGGTGATCGAAGGTGTACCTGAACCGCGCCCGGTCCGGCGCCTCGGAGAAACCGAAGCCCGGCAGGTCGGGGGCGACGACATGATAGTCATCCGCCAAGGCCGGGATCAGGTCGCGGAACATGTGGGACGACGTCGGAAATCCATGAAGCAGGAGCAGCGCCGGCGACGTGTCAGCCCCCGCTTCTCGGTAGAAGATCTTGAGACCATCCACGTCGACGAAGCGGTGCCTCGTCTTGCGCAGCTTGTCCGGCAAGGGAAATTCCACGGCTACCCTCCTGCGCGCGCTAACGCGTCTCTGCCCACCTCCGGCTCCGGACGCCGCTGGTCGAGCCCGTCACCCGGGGCTTCACCGCGCCGGGGCGTCACCTCAGTAGGTCATTCAGCTGATTCACCTCGTTTGACGCCAACTATCGAAGGTCGGTTACGACGGTTAATATTATTTGCGCCTCGGGCGCGTCGATCTCCTCGCCGATTTCCCTGATTTGGTGGCTTCGTTGACCGCCGCCCAACTCCTGGGACCGGCCGAGGACGACGGCGCATTGTTATTCGAACCCATTGCGGGGTGCAGTTCTGGCGGTCACGGCGAAGGGTTCTGAACTCCTGCTGCGCGGCCACGGTAGCCGGTCACTCAAGAAGCGTCGCGCAGTCCAGATCCTCGAAAGCGGCGATGATGCGGTGAAGATGGGACCACCAGATCGCGGGAGGAAGCCCGAGCGTCTGCTGCCAAACCGGGATCGCCAGGTGACCGATGACCGACAGCCGGTAATCCTGCCGCAGGCGTTCGAGACTGTAGTCGGTCACGCCGTGAGTGCAGAGGCCGGTGTGGTAACGCTCCAAGAGTCGAGCTTCAAGCCGAGCGCGCCGCTCGGGATACCAGTGCACCGCCATCATGTACGCGAGATCGGCGGCGGCACGTCCGATCCGCCAGTTGTCCCAGTCGATCAGAAGAATGCCAGCGCCGGTAACACCTGCGCGCGGATAGAGTAAGTTCCACACGTGTGCATCACCGTGACCGATCGTGTAAGTCGCATAGAGGCGCACGGGAGTGATCAGGCGCTCGCGCGCGTCGTACACCCGCGCGTAGATCGCTCGGGCCGCCGGCCACAGCCGGTCATCGAGCGTGCTGGCAAAGCGCGAGTAACGCTCGCGATTACTCGGCCGTGGTCTTTGCCAGCGCGGCCTCGTCAAGAAATGTGCCCACGTCACGACCGAGGCTCGGATGACGCCACCAGAACGCGTGAAAGCTTGCCCACGTGATTACCTGTCCTCACGCGCGGTCGCCAGCGAGCCCCTTTCCGTTCGCCCCTGCCTCCCCCACGCACGAAGGAGTAAGGCAGGAGCGAACCGCGGATTTCACCTCTAGAGGTTCGCCTGGAAATCGACGTAGTCGCGAACCTTACGGTATATCTGCAAACGATTCCGCTGGCTGTCCGCGACGATGATGCGATCGGTTTCCGGATCGAAGTCGACCGCCGTCGGGAAGCAGAAGCGATATTCGGGCTCCAGGCTTCGCACCCGACGACGAGCTTTCATCATGTCGGGGTTCGCGTCGATGCTCATCTGGCCCCACTTGGACATCACCTGAGCATCGCCGATGAGATTGGCGATCGGGTTCCCCTCAGAGTCGAAGACGCAGACTCGATGATTGCCCCAGTCGGCGACGTAGATATCGTAGTCGGTATCCACCGCGACGTCGGTGGGGTGGTTGAACAGGCCGGCCTTAGGATAGCCCGGCGTGCCCGCAGGCGACATGTAGGGCCCCATGTAGGTGACGGCGAAAGCTCCCGGCGCCACGGGAACCGTCCCGTATTGGCCGATCTTCATCAAAAACTTGCCCTGAGGCGACAGCTTCTGGACCCGGTGATTCTTCCAGTCCGCGACGTAGATGTTGCCGGCCTGGTCGAGGGTGACCCCCCAGGGCTGATTGAACTCTCCGTCCCCACTCCCGGCCTTGCCGCACTTCGCCAGGAACTTCCCTTCGCCGGTGAAGACTTGAACTCGATTGTTCCCGCTGTCGACGACGATGAGGTTGCCGTTCTTCTCGCACACCAGACCGGCCGGGCGCAGGAGCTCGCCATCGCCGCTGCCCGTCTTTCCCCATTTCCGCTGAAACTTGCCTTTGCTGTCGAACACGGAGATCGTGTTGTTCCACTCGTCCGAGACGTAAACATGGTCCTGGCCGTCGACCGCGACGCCGAACGGCCAGGTCGAACGGCCGTCCCCCTCGCCCCACTGGAAGAACTCGGCGAGCAGCTCCTCTTCGCCGGGACCGCCGATCTTCACCTCGTTGATACGCATCCCGAAATTGTTCTCGTTGCCGCGATTGGCGACGAAGGCGACGCCGCCCTTCGCGAGGCACATCGTCTGAGGATAGTTGAACCCGGTGCCCGACTGCGCGCCACGCCCGACGGCGTGGCTCCACTCGTAGACTCTTCCCTGCGCCACCGTTGTAAGCGGCATTGCTTCTCTCCTAGTTCAGGAAGGCCGGTTGCTCGAACCTGCCACCGGTAATCGGTTTGGGGTCCAACTTCAGCCACTTGTCCAGAATCGTCGAGTAGATGCTGCGGAAGTCCGTGCTCGGGTTCAGGTCGCCCTGAACCAGCTTTTCCGCCTTGAGGGAGGGATATTCGCCGTAGTGACCGCCTTTGACACTGTCGCCGAGGATGAAGGCGGGCCCGGCCGCCCCGTGGTCCGTCCCCGAGCCGTTGTCGTGGACGCGGCGCCCGAACTCCGAGAACAGCAGGATGATGACGTTGTCGGCATGGTCGTGCTCGCGCAGATCCGCTGTGAAGGCCTCGAGACCTTCGCACACATCCTTCCACAGGCCGCCGTGGCCCGGGTTCTGGCCGGCGTGGGTGTCGAAGCTGCCGTGATCACAGTAGAAGATCCGGCTCCCCAGATCGGCAAAGTGGACCTGGGCGATCCCCTTGAGCTTGCGGGCAATCGAGGTCTCGGGATACTTCACGGTGGACGCGTATTTCTGCGGTGCCACCTTCAGGATATCGGCGCCCTTCAACGAGTCCAGACCGGTGGTGCCGAGATATTCCATGACGCCGCTCCCCGCGACCGGGGAGTACATCTTCGCGAAGCGATCGAGCACTTGCAGACGCTGCTCCCGTTCCTGGATGTTGGGCAGAAACCCGTACTTCTCCAGTGGGCCTGACACACATGCCACGGGCACGCCCGGTGCGACCAGAGCCCGGAACAGGCACTGCCCGAAGCTCACGACCGTAACCACGTTCTCCTTCCTGGGGTCGTACTCGCGCGCCACCTGGCCCAGCCAGCCTTGCGTCCCCACCTTCTCCGGCTCGCAGGTGTGCCAGATATCCATTGAGCGGAAGTGAGAGCGTGGTGAGTTCGCGTAGCCCACGCCGTGCACGATGGCGAGCTTGCCCTGATCCCAGACCTTCTTCAGCGGGGCCATCGCCGGATGGAAGCCATAGTCCTTGTCGAACTTCAAGATCTGGTCGTCGGGGATCCCGACCGCTGGCCGGTTGTCGCGGTACAGCGGGTCATTGAACGGAATCACCGTATTGAGATAGTCGTTGCCGCCCGAGAGCTGTAGCGTGACCAGCACGGGATCTTTTTGCGTCGCGGCCATGCGTAATCCTCCTCACCCGATGAGGCTCATGACGTTAGGCGAACTGATACTCTCTCGTCGCCACGATCAGCTGTAGCATCTCGCCGACACGCTTGTCGGCGGTCTTGGCACTCTTCTCACTCGCCCAACCCGTCTCGCCCCACTCCTTGGCTTGCGCGGTGAGCTCTTGCCGCGTTTCGGGGCTCACCTCGACCGGGCCCAGCAGGTCCAGACACCCGTCGACCAGCTGCTCCGGGCTTAGCGTCCCCTTCGCCTTCAGTCGATCGATGATGGCGCGCACGCCCGGCAGCGACGGATCACCGACCAGTCCCGCCACGAAGTTGATGCGGGCCATCAGTGAGCCGCTGTTGATCCACTCCGGCCCCGTGTGCCATCCCTCCACGCTCGGCGGGTTGAGCAGGTCCTGCCCCATGTAGGCGGGCTGCATCGACAGATCGCCATAGCCGGGCCTCGGCAGCTCGTAGCCACCGACGAAGCGCAGACTGCCCACCACGACCTCGGCGGGGGACTTCAGGTGCTTGAAGCGGGCCTCCTTGAAGAAGCTCGAGTTGAACAGCACCCGGAGAACCGAGCGAATGTCGAATCGTGACTGGCGGAACGCGGCCGTCATGGTGTCGATCGCCTTCTGGTCGCGCGGCGGCTCGATCGACCAGGCGGGCACCTGAGCCTCGTCGGCGACGAAGAAGTTGTAGAGGTGTCGGCACACGAAGCGCGCGCAGGCCGGTTGCTCCACGACGATGTCGATGATGTCCTCGCCGTTGAAGCGGCCGCGGTGACCGAGAAACTCCTTCTCGCCGTCGTCGTGATCCTCGGGGCGGTACTCGAACTTCCACGGGAATCGCCCATAGGGCAGGCGCGGGATCTTGGTCTCGAAGGTCCAGCCGGTGAAGGCGCGGGACGCCTCGCGGACATCCTTTTCCGTGTAGGCGCCGACGCCCATGCTGAACAGCTCGAGCAGCTCGCGACCCCAGTTCTCGTTGACGGCAGTCCCGTGGTTCTGGTTGTTGTCCAGCCAGAAGATCATCGTGGGGTTTCTGGCGATCGTTAAGAGCAGCTCGCGGTAGTTGCCCATGCCCTGCTGACGGAAGAGGCCGATCTGCTCTAACAGCTGATCGTAGTTGTCCACCTTGGAGTTGCCGGTGGCGAACACGTGGTGCCAGAAGAGCGCCATTTTCTCTTCCAGAGGACGTTTCGTGTTCACAAGGTGATACATGATGTTCACGTTCCCCATGGGGGGCTGCCCACCCGGCAGCAACGACGCCGGCTGATAGCGGAGGAGCGTATACATATCGACCGCTGGCTGTGTCTCGGGATGGAGCAACTCCTCGACGGTTGCCTCGTATCCCTTGGCCACGCGCGCCTCGAGCTCGTCGCGGCCGGCGCCGAAGCCCGCACGACGCATCAGGTGAGCCATCAACGCGATGTCATCTTGGTATGCCATACGGCGACTCCTTTAGTTGTGAGACACGCCCACTGCTGCCATGCACATCGATCGTTGCTAGGCCTTTCGCGCCGGGCGTTGGGACCGGGAGGTCCGACGTCGAGCGGCACAGATCTGACATAGCCCATGGACCGTCAAGCTGTGCGTCGTGACGACGTAGCCTTGCTTCGCGAGGGAACTCAGATCGACCGGTCGAGTTTGGCGCAGGAACAGGTCGACCACGCGACCGCATCGCTCGCAGACGAAATGATCGTGCTGGCTGGTCTCGGGATCGAATCGGGCTCCCTGTTCGTCCAGGAGGAGGGTGCGGATCTTACCCTCATCGACGAGACTGTGCAGGTTGCGATAAACGGTGGCGAGACTGATCCGAGGCAGCCTTTTGTGAACTCGCCGGTAGATCTCATGGGCGAACGGGTGGGTGTGATCGCCCTCGAGAGCCTTGAACACCTGCTCCAACTGACGTGTCGTACGTTTGCGGGCGGCTCGCCGCATCGCCTAACCTCGAATCCTGGCTATCGGACGGAACGGCGTCAGTGGCCGCGGCATACCAAGTCGCCAGCCGCCTGTCAAGTGGTTTCCCGGCTCGGTGTCCTCCTCACGTCAGGTCGGCGTCACCGTCCGATAGTAGGAATTATTATCCCGTAGGGGTTTGGTAAGCAGTCGCGCTCCGACCCCGGCCTCAGGGCTTTGCGGTCTCCAGAGCTGAGAAAGCGGCCTGGCAACAGAGCACATCCTGGTCAGTCGTGCTCCCGCCCGCGACGCCGACGGCCCCGATGATCGTGATGCCGTCGAAGATCACGAGACCGCCGGCCGCGGGGAGCAGGCGCCCCCGATGAGCGACGACGAGGCTCTTCAGCCACGGCTCGCGCGCTTGAGCCACGAGATCGGCCGTGGCGAGGTGAAAGGCGGCCGCCGTGTAGGCCTTGCTAACGGCGAGCTCGGTCGTCCGCGGGGCGGCGCCGTCCATCCGCCCGACCGCGATGGGAATGCCCGCTTCGTCGACCACGGCCGCAGTGACCGCGATCGCCGCGCTCCTCGCGTACGCGTGCGCACAGTGCACCATCTGCCATGCCATCTCTAAGGCGACCGGACCGACTACTGCTTTGTTCTGCCGGAAGAAGCTGGCGTTGATATCGATGGAATCCGCGTGCTCGGCAGGGATATCGACATCCTTGAAGATCGCGTCCACCGGGCAGACGATCTCGCACTGCTCGCAGTCGATGCACACGTCTGGATCGATGTAGAATTGCGGGGCACCGGGCCTGGTATGAATGCACGCGACGGGGCACACCTCGACGCAGGCTCCATCGTTCGTACATAGCCGTGTGATGACGTACGGCACGAGGATCTAGGAAGCCCGCGCTACGCGGCGGTCAGGGGCAGATCGGTTCGGATCACATCGGCCACGTGAACTCGGGTGCCGTACTCCGCGGTCACCAGCTTCCCGCTTCGATCGAGCGTACCCAGCTTCGCCGCTACGGCCAGCCGTGCACCGTCCAGTGACGTCGCCGTGCTCGCGCGGTATCCGAGCTCGCGGATCCACGCGCTGAGCACAAAGGTCACGAACAGCCCGTTCTGCACCGGGACCTGACCGCCGATGCCGAGCGCCTCACGCGGATCGTCGCCGGCGCCCACTGCACAGACGATGGCGAAGGGATGGCCGGCGTCGTCGTCGAGGCGCGTGATGCCCACGAGGTCAGCGCCCAGGTAGCGCCCCATCTCCTTGACGTGGCTCGCAGTGACCTCTGGCGTATGGAGATCCGCACGGGTCGGAAAGACGTTGCCCTCGGGTGCCTTTCGGATCACGTCCAGCACCGAGTTTGCGCGATCTGCTGGGGGAGTGTTGATGAAGAAGTCCCAGTAGGGATCGTGGCTGCGCCGCTCCGTTCGTCGCCAGGGAGCCTTGAGCCAGCCGGATCGCGACGGCACTAGGCGTCCCGCTTGACAAAGCGGTTGGTGTTCTCTTTCAGCGGCGCGTAGTAGCCGATGTTCCCCACCGGCTCGGCGGCGTGGGCCGTGCCATGCTCCGCGGTGCAGCCGGCGACCGTGCAGGCTTGCTCCCCAGGTTTGATGCCTGAGTCGTAGCCGAGCCACCGAACTCGCGTCTGCCGCGTCGTGCCCCAGAATCGGTCGTCGATCGCCTTCAATGCGCGCACGAGCACTGGACGTGCGGGGATGGGGCACGTGCTGAGCGCCCATACGGTGAGGCTCCGCCACCAGACGTTCGGCTTGGTGAACGGACAGACGGTGGCGCACGTGAGGCAGCTTCCCCAGTGCGCGTCCATGTAGGGCCGCACTTTATAGCACGTGAGCCAATTGATCTTGTACTTCTCGACGCCGTTGAAGACCACCTTGTCCCCGAAGGGAACGCTGTTGGTGGGACAGTTGATGGCGCACTTGCGACAGATCTTGCAGAAGTCCTCCACGCCGTTGTCGACGGGCTGGTCCGGAACAAGCGGGAGGTCGGTCATGATCGGGTCGGGCATGTGGATGCGCGCGCCGAACTTCCTGTGAATGAGGAGCCCGTTGCGCCCGAGCTCCCCGACACCCGAAGCGAGCCCCGCCGCCTGAGGGTTTGACATACCTCGGAGCGCCGCGTAGCCCAGCTCCTTGATGTAGCCCTCCAGGGCCTTGAGGATCACCTGGGCCTTCATCTGCGAGACATGGTAGGCAGCGTCCCCGATGTAGTGACGGTGTGCCTGCAGCTTGTCGTAGTCCCACGCCGTCGTCGCGACGATGATGTACGGGTATCGCTGCGCCATCTGCTCCGGCGTGCGGCCCTGGTACACGTCACCGGACCGGTTCTGGTACACGTCGCGCGCCGCGCCGTCCTTGGGCGGAGCGGTGGCAGCGTACAAAAAGGATGGATGCGCGCGGGCTACAGTGACCACGTCGGCGCCCATGTGATGAGCGACCGCCTTGATGTGGCGCGTCATGATGGCGGGATCCGAGACTGAGACCTGTCTCGGGTTGATCTTGCCTTTGGGCGCTTGATTCACCACCGAGGCGAGGAAATTCCGCTGATCGGCAAAATGATTGGGCGCGGACACCCGCGTGAGGGGATCCCTGGAGATTGTATTGCGATACCAGTTGAAGAGCGCCTTGCCCAGCTCACCGCGCGAGTTCCTGGGGTGCGGCGTCTGGTTCATGTCGACATTGGCGACCGGTCCGACGATGCGAACGGAGCGACCCAGGTAGGGCGGGGCCGGAGTCTCGGTGCCGGGCGTCACGGCCATGGAGGATCCCCCTTTCCCGATGCTGCGAGTCGGTCGAATCCAATGTTGACACGTCACACGTAGGAGGCAAGCGCTACTTCGGCACAGCGCTGATCCTGCTCCTCAGTGCCTCCGGCCACGGCGAGAGCACCCACGACACTGCCACCCTCGACGATGGGCAACGCTCCTGCGCCGGGCATGATGCGGCCGTTGCTCGACACGACCAGGCTTTGAAACCACGTCTGCCCGGCGACGCTAACCAGCTCGTTCGTGGGCTGCTGGAAGCTGGCCGCCGTATAGGCCTTGTTCACGGCGATCTCCACTGTGATAGGCCGAGCACGGTCCATGCGACCAAGCGCGATCATCCGGCCGCTCTGGTCAACCACGACAGCGGTCACGGCGATGTCCATCTGCGCAGCCTGTGCGTGCGCCCTACACACCATCTGGATCGCCTTCTCTCCAGGGATCGCCATCTCGCTGTGTGTCGCCCTCCTCGATGTGGATGCTGGCCGCGACAGTGTAGCAGGAAGTCCCGACCCTGCAGTTCAGCTCAACGACGGTCGCCATGAGTGTTAGACGGCAAGAACTGGTATGAACGCCGCGAGCATCTCGGCTGGTGTTCGGCCCTAAAGGGCCATCGAGAAGCGCTCGTGGTTGTAGCCGGATCCCCAGCGCCTGGACGGCCAGCGCGAGGGCACAAGCTCTCTAGGTGCCCACGACGTCGAAGCGTTCGGACTCCGGTGGCTTGGACCACAGTGCCTCCGCGCCGCTCATGGCGGCAGCACGCGCAGGGCTTGCTCGCCAAGCGTCATAGATCTCGGTCGACGTCCACACCACCAGGGTGGTGATCTGAGTGGGATCAGTCCGGCTATACAGAGTCTGGCGGTTGACAAAGCCAGGGGCTTTGCTTTGCGCCTCGCCGTTACGGTCCAATAGTTTACGGGCCTCGTCGACCTTGTTGGTCTTGGCCCAATGATGCGTCAATACGCCGATCATCGCCCTCTCCATGCCGGCGTTCGCCCAACCTCGACGTGGCCCGGGATGACCCGATGCCACGTCGAGGCTGGTCGGCTCTGAGATCACGCAAGATCGTAGCGATCGAGGTTCATTACCTTGGTCCAGGCCGCCACGAAGTCCTGGACGAACTGCGCCTGCGCGT
>QHSQ01000452.1 GCA_003221615.1 Candidatus Rokuibacteriota bacterium
TAGAGGGCTACTGCTCGGCCAATCGCGCGGAGTGATCATCGTGGGAGGGCGGATCGAGGTGAGTGCTCAGGTTAGCGAGGGAGCCGTGTGGTGGCCAGGTAACAACTCAGAATGAGTATCACCGCCTCAGTGCCATGCCGATCGACATGCCGCCAGCGCGGTTCGTGGCAGCGGAACCGGGGATGTCGTAAAAGCCGAGGCGCTCGTAGAGGCGACGAGCGGGATTTTCGGACCGCACGCTGAGACAAAGGCCAAGCCCGCGGCGAGCGGCCTCGCTGATCAACCCGCGCATGAGCTTCTCGCCAACGCCTTGGCCGCGCGCATTCGGTTTCACGCCGATCGACACCTTCGGAGCCTCTTCGTCCCCGTAGGGGAACTTGAGCTCTTCGGCGGAAAAGCGCCGTGCCCAGGCCGCACCGATGTTTTCGCCGTTCTGTTCGGCGATGAACCCGAAATCCCCCAGTCGCTGCCAGCCGACGAGATATTTGGCTACGCGCGGAACCGCCTTCGCCGCCTCTGCATCGGGTTCATAGGCCGCCATCGCGAGAAAATCCCACAGTACCTCGAGGTCATCCTGGACAGCGGGACGGATCACAAGATCGGGCATCGGACCTGTTTGCGATTCATTGAATGCGGGGAAGTCGAAGTCGAAGTCGCCGGAATCTCCGATATGGAACCCACGCCCGGTCTCATGGCATTGCACGAGGCGGGCAGCCCCCCAACCAGCTCTCTCTTCCTTCGCGACGGATGCGGAGCAGCAGCAGAGTCATTGTCGCAGGTTGGATGCGGTGCTTATTGCCGAGTGCGGCTGGCCGTAAGCTCGACGTAAGTGAACCACCAGCCGTCGATCAAACGAACCTCGAGCGGGTTACCAGCCTTCTCGTAGAGCTGGGTGATGCCATGGTCTGCGGTCGAGGTGCTGCTGATATGGCGCCAGCCGTTCGCCTCCAGAGCGGTTCGCATCCCGACCGAGAGGCTGTCGACCTCCACCCTACCCCGATACACGAGCCGCGCGGCCTTTACGGTCGGCGACTCGATGATCGTGGACTTGTTGGGCAGGTACGTGAGCCCGTTCGCCACCGGGATGTCTTCGAACTCGCTTCTAGTAGGCCGGGACGACGTGGTAGTGCATCCGGCGGTGAGCGCTAGGAAGAGCAACACAGCGACCGTGTGCTGGGTGCTCATGATCGAAAGCGCCGCGAGGGATACCGTAATGACCCGTCTCAATGCCAACATCGCTTAAGGAGAGTAAACCCGCAGGTACCTCTTGTGTCAACGGACGGCGGGAGTGGACGAACTCATCTCTACTTTCTCGATGTCGGCCGCTGTAATACCCCGCTTCAGTAACTCGGCTTGGAAGGCGGGCCAGTTCTCAGGACGGAACCTGTATGTCATTGACGTCGTCCTGGATCGTGATGCCGTACGCGCGCGGCTGGGGCAGGAGATCGACCGAGCTATATCCTACGCCTCAGGTCTTTTCCCGGCGGTCAGGCGGCCGAGCGCCTCCATCTTCTGGGCTTGGCGAAGCTGCCCTTCGAGCTGCGTGCGCTTCGCCTCGGCCAGCTTGCGCTCGGTGATGTCCCGGGCCACGCCGATGATGCCGTTGGGTCGACCGTGGGCATCGCGAAGTAAGCTCACGTGTGTCTCCGTCCAGACTATCGAGCCGTCCCCGCGCGTCACCTCGAGTTCGAGCGTTCGGGATTCTCGTCCGTCGCGGGGTGTGGCCAGGACTTCGGCGAGAGTCTTCCGGGCGAGCGCGGCGGACGCGGGCGCCAAGTGGTCCTCGAACCTCTGCGCCATGGCCTCCTCGACACTGTAGCCACGGAGTCGCGTCACCGAGGGGCTGACGTAGATAGGTCGCAGGTCCAGGTCGTAGACGAAGATGACATCCGTCACGTTCTCGGCGAGCAACTGATACCGCGACTCGCTTTCGCGCAGCCGTTCGTTGACCTGCCAGAGCACCCTGGTGCGCTTGTCCACCGCTGTTTCCAGGGTGTCGTGGTCCTTGCGAAGGCTCGCTTGGGCGTCTCGGCGTTCGCCGACGAGCGCCGCCATCGTCAGGATCGTCACGGTCACGACGGCAACGAACGCCTGCACCAGCAGCAGGGATTCATTCACCGTCTCCCTCGCAAACGGGCCGAGCCCGTTCACCGTATCCCAGACCGCGATCCCCGACGTGAGGGCGGCCGCGGTCGCGGCTTCACGTGGACCGAATCGAAACGCCGCCCACACGAGCCACGGCAGCGGGACGAACGTCAGCGGATAGTGGGCGGCCCGGTCGAGCAGCCACCCCCCGAACCCGACGTGCACGCCGATGAGGAGCGAAAGGAACAACAGCGCAGCCTCGATCCGCTGGCCGAGCGTCCACCCAAGCCGCGGCTGTGCGCTCCATGTGATGAGTAACGGGGCCATGAGCAGGATGCCGGCGGCGTCGCCCAGCCACCACGTGAACCAGATGGTCTCGTAGCCAGCCGACGGCGCGATCCCCGCCAACGCGATCGCCGCCGGGCCGATGCTGGAGCCCACGGAGCAGGCGACGAGCGCAATGGTCGTAAACGTGAAGACGTCTTCCGCCCGGGTAAACGGGCCGATCAACCGGTCAAGCAGAGCCCTCCCCACGATCGCCTCCAGGGTGTTGCCGAGCCCGATCACCGAGGAGACCGCGACAATCGTGAAGACGTCGGCCGCATGGTTGCCGATGAAGACCACGACGTTCGCCAGGAATGCTCCAAGCATGAT
>QHSQ01000115.1 GCA_003221615.1 Candidatus Rokuibacteriota bacterium
CGTGAGGATCGTGGCCGCCTCGCCCTCGTAGCGGGCGCGGAGCTCGGTGAAGTCGGCGTCCGACACGTGTCCCGCCGTGTGCTCGAACTCGAGCTCGCGGATGGCCCCGAGCGCGACGCGCTTTTCCTCTTCGAGCTCCTGCCGGCGGTCGAGCGGTAACGGAAGAAACGTTCGCCCGCGCCGCACGCGGCCGAAGAGCGGCCAGAGCACGAAGACGAGCGCGGGGATGCCGACGACGACCGTGACGACGAGGGCCCCCGCGGCGATCACGAGCCGCGCTCCAGCTCTCGTCGGATCCGCGCGCTCATGGCGGGGTCGACGGCCACGGGCGGTGTCCGGGCGCCGTGACGGCGGTGGGTCCACCGCCACACCAGGGCTCCGGCGGTGACGAGCCCGACGGCGACGGCGACGAGCGGCAGGAGCCAGACGAGCAGGGTGAATCCGCGGCGCGGCGGCGCCAGCAGGATCCACTCGCCGTATCGGTCGACGAAGTAGCGCTGGACCTCCGCCGGACTCTCGCCCGCCGCGAGCCGCTCGCGGATGATCGCGCGCATCTGACCCGCCATCTCGGAGGGCGAATCGGCCACCGAGAGGTTCTGGCACACCACGCAGCGAAGCTGCGCGGCGATCTCGTGCACGACGTCGTCGCTCACGGGCTTCGCCGGCTGAGCGGACGCCGGATCGGCGGGCGCGCCCAGGAGGAGTAGCGCGGCGAACAAGATGATCGCGACACGGCTCATGGCGAGCTCGCCTCGGCCAGGAGACGATCGACCGTCTTGCGGAACACGTCATCGGTGACCGCGCCCACGTGCTTGACCCGGATGCGGCCTTGTCGATCGAGGAAGAACGTCTCGGGCACGCCGTACACGCCGTAGTCCACCGACACCGCGCCGTTCAGGTCCTGGACGATCGGGAAGGTGAGACCGAAGTCGCCGACGAACTTCTCGGCGGCCTCGCGCTTGTCCTGGATATCGACGCCGACCACGACCACGCCACGGTCGCGATAGCCGCGCCAGTTCCGCTCGAGCACCGGCGCCTCCTCGTAGCACGCGGGATAGCACCACGACGCCCAGAAGTTCAGCACGACGACCTTGCCGCGGTGCCCGGCGAGGCTCAACGGCGCGCCTTCGAGCGTCGCGAGCGCGAACGCGGGCGCCGGACGTCCGACCAGCGGCGACGGGATATCTCGCGGGCTCACGCGGAACCCGTAGGCGAGCAACGCCAGCACGGGGACGGCCGCGAGCGGAATCAGCCAGCGCCACAGCCGCTTCACGCGCTTCTGTGTCGCTCCGGCAGGATCGCCAGCAGAGCGCCGAGGGTGAGCACCAGCCCGCCGATCCAGATCCAGCTCACGAGGCGGTTGACCTGGAGCTTGACGGTCGCCTGCGACCCATCACGGGCGAAGTCGCCGAGCACGAGGTAGAGATCCTCGCGCAGGCCCAGGCGGTAGTCGACGTACGCGATGGGCGCCTGCTCCTGAGGATAGAACTTCTTGGCGGGTCTCAGCACGCCGAGCACCTTGCCGTTGGAGACCGTGAACGCCCCGATCACCTTGAAGTGGTTCGACTCCTCGACCGCGGTGAGGCCGTCGAATCGGAAGCGATACCCGGCGAGCTCCGCGGTCTCCCCGCGATGCAGGGTGGTCTCGGTCTGTACCGACCAGGCGTGTGAGCCCATCACGCCGAGCGCGATGATCAGGATGCCCAGGTGCACGATGAAGCCGCCGTAGCGTCGGTTGTGCCGGAGCAGGAGCCCGCCCATCGCCGGCAGGATCGATTCGCCCAGGCGAAGACGCGCCCGCGTGGCCCGCGTGAAGTCGACGGCGATCGTGACCGCCACGAAGACCGTCGTCGCGAACGTGAGCGCCGCCAGCGAGGAGCGCACGCCCAGGGCGAACGCGGCCGCGGCCGCGATGATCCCCAGCGCGACCGGCCAGAGGAAGTTCCGCTTCAGATTGTCGAGCGACGCGCGCCGCCAGGCGATCAGCGGCCCGACGCCCATCAGAAAGACCAGCGAGAGGAAGAGGGGGATATTCACCTGGTTGAAGAACGGCGCGCCGACGCTGACCTTGACGCCGCGGACCGCTTCCGAGAGAAGCGGGAACACCGTGCCGAAGAAGACGGTGAACGCGGCGGCCACCAGGAGCACGTTGTTGAGGAGGAAGGCCGACTCGCGCGAGACGACGGAATCGAGCTCGCCCTCCGACCGGAACGCCTCCCAGCGCCACGCGACCAGGCCCAGCGCGGTCAGCAGCACCAGGGCGAGGAAGCTCAGGAACAGAATGCCGATCGAGCCCTGCGTGAAGGCGTGGACCGAGGCGATGACCCCGGAGCGCGTCAAAAACGTTCCGAAGAGCGTCAGACCGAACGTCAGGATCACGAGCGAGATGTTCCAGAGGCGGAGCATGCGCCGCCGCTCCTGGATCATCACCGAATGCAGGAACGCGGTGCCGGTCAGCCACGGCATGAACGCGGCGTTCTCGACCGGATCCCACGCCCAGTAGCCGCCCCAGCCCAGGACGTGATAGCTCCACCAGCCGCCGATCAGGAGACCGAGTGAGAGGAAGTACCAGGCGACGATCGTCCACCGCCGCGTCAGCGCGAGCCACGTGTCGCCGATCCGGCCGGTGATGAGCGCGGCCATCGCGAAGGCGAAGGGGACGGTGAAGCCGGTGAACCCGAGGTAGAGGGCGACCGGATGCGTGATCATGCCGGAGTCCTCGAGCAGCGGATTCAGGCCGCGGCCGTCGGCGGGCACCGGCACCTGGGGCTGGAACGGCGGCGCGGCGACCGTCATCACGAGGAGGAAGAAGGCGAGGATCCCGAGCATCGTCGCCAGCGCCCACGGGTAGAGCTCGCGCGCGCCGACCCGGTGACGCACGATCAGGATGATGGTGTAGAGCGCGAGCATCCAGGCCCAGAGGATGATCGAGCCCTCGAGCGCGCCCCAGACCGCGGTGATGCGGTAATAGAAGGGCGTGCCGAGGTTCGTGTTGGTCGCGACGTAGCGGACCGAGAAGTCGAACGTGAGGAACGCGTAGGTCAGGAGCGCGAAGCACGAGGTGACGAGAACGAAGACGCCGAGCGCCGCGTGCTGGGCCGACTCCACGAGAGCCAGCCGTCCCGTTCTGGCCCCGACTCCGGCCGCGACACCGCCGTACAGCGCGAGGCCGAGAGCGACCAGGGTCATGCCGTAGCCGAGATCCGCGGTCACCGCCCTTCACCCCGGAGGGTCTTGATGAGCTCGCGGTATCCCGCCTGGCTACCGTCGTGGGGCGCTTTGTACTCTTCGGAGTGCTTGGCCATGATCAAGGTGGCCTTGAAGTAGCCCTCGGCCGTCCAGCTTCCCTCGAGGACGGCGCCGCGGCCCTCGCCGAAGAGATCGGGCGGCGTGCCCTTGTGGCGGATCGGGACCGTGGCGGTCCCGTCGGAGAGCGTGAACGACAGATCGAGCGAACGCGGCTCCCATTTGAGCGAGCCCGGCAGCACCATGCCGCCCAGCCGGTAGGCTTTGCCCGGCACCGGCGCGGCCTGGAGCTCGGCCGGCGTGACGAAGTAGACGGCCGACTGCGTGACACCCGCGTAGATCATGTAGCCGAGCGCGGCCGCGATGACGACGCCCCCGATGACGAATTTACGCCGGCGGTTCATTGGAGCGCGGACCTCGAGGCCGGCTTAGACCGCGGGTGGCCTGAGGCAGGCGCGGCGAAGCTCCGCACGCCCGATCCTTCCGACGGCCTGATAGGGCTCTGGTTCACGGTGACGGGTGCCGTGCTTGCTCCGACATGCCCGATCCTTCCCTCAGGACTTGGCTTCCCTCACTCAGCTCACGCTCGCGCCGGACGAGAAAGCGCCAGTAGGCGGTCAACACGACGACCGCGAGGCCGTAGGCGGCGAAGACGAAGCTCCAGTTGTCGGCCATCAGGCTTCGGCCTCCGCCTCGAGTCGGAGCACGCGGGCTCGCCGGGTGACGAAGTAGGCGTAGAGCAGGGTGAACGCCGCGAAGTTCACCAGGAGCGCGGTGACGATGATGCCGGGCATCGTCCCGGGGCCTGGCTTCACCAAGGACGGCGGCTGGTGCAGCGTGCGCCACCAGTAGACCGAGAAGTGCACGAGCGGGATGTTGAACGCGGCGACGATGCCGAGCACCGCAGCGAAGCGGGCGCCGCGCTCGCGATCCTCGATCATCCCGCGGAGCAGCAGGTAACCGAGGTACATGACGAACAGGATCGAGACGGTCGTGAGCCGCGCGTCCCACGTCCACCAGGTGCCCCACGTGGGCTTGCCCCAGATCGACCCGGTGGCGATCGTCAGTCCGGTGAAGAGCACGCCCACCTCCGCCGAAGCGTGCGCGAGCCGGTCCGCGGCCTCGGCCCGCCGGACAAGATAGACGATGGACGCGACGAGCACGACCGCAAACGCGAGGTACGCCACCCAGACGCTCGGCACGTGCAGGTACATGATGCGCTGCACGTTGCCCTGGGTCGCCTCGCGCGGCGCGATCGCGAAGCCCATCACGAGGCCCGCCACGAGCCCCGCGAGCGTCACGCCGCCGAGGAGACTTCTCACGTGTGCCTAGCCTTCCATCACGAAGTCGAATGTGAGCACACCGACGGCGACGTACACCACGTCCGCCGCCGCGAGGAGCTTGAGCCAGTGGGCGACGCTCCCGAGCGGTTCGCCGACCAGCACGGCCTCGGTCGCCTTGACGGTGGCGAGCAATACTGGGGCCTCGACCGGCAGCAGCAGCACCGGGAACAGGAGCTCGCGCGCGCGCACCTGCGCGGTCATCGCCGCGAAGAGTGTGCCGACGGCGGCCAGGGCCACCGTGCCGAGCGCGATCACGACGGCGAGGGCCGGCAGGACATTCGTGAGGTCGAGGTTGAAGAAGAAACCGAAGAGCACGAGGAGGATCGTTTCGATGACCAGCATCAGGAGCAGATTGCCAGCGAGCTTGCCGACGTAGATCGCGGACTTGTCGCCCGGCGCCAGCAGGAGCCCCTCCCAGCAATCGTTCTCGCGCTCGACGACGAACGTCCGACCGAGCCCGAGGAGCCCGCTCAGGATGAATCCGAGCCAGAGGAGACCGGGCAGCGTTCCGGCGAGACGCTCGCGATCGGGGCCTAAAGCGAACTGGAAGACGAAGAGGAGCAAGAGCCCGAAGAAAAAGAGCGCGTTGAGCGTCTCCTTCGACCGGCGCTCCACGAGCAGGTCCTTCCAGACCACGACGAAGGCCCGCCGCGCGAACGTCAGGGCGCGTCCTCCGCATGCAGGGTATAGAGCCGGTGCACGTCGTCGGCCGACAGGGCACCGCGCGCGGTGTCGAGCGCGATGGCGCCGCCGGCGAGGATCGCGATCCGGTCGGCGACGGCGAGCTCGCGGCCGAAGCTATGCGTGGTCATGAGAATCGCGCCGCCGCCCGCCTTGAACGACGCCAGGTGCTCCTCGAGCCACTTCTTCGCGCGCTGGTCGAGCCCCGTGAAGGGCTCGTCGAGCAGGAGAACCCGCGGCCGGGCGAGGACGAACCGCGCGAGGGAAAGACGCCGCTTCATGCCCGCCGAGAAGGTGCGAACACGCGCGTCGGCGGCGCGATCGAGCTCGACGGTGGCGAGGGCGCCGGCCCGGTCGGCGGCGGTCGGTCTGAGCCCGGCCAGCGTCGCCCAGAACGTCAAATTCTCGGCGGCGGTCAGGTCCTCGTACACATAGGAGCTGTGGGCGACGAGCCCGATCTGGCGGCGGACGAGCTCGGCGTCCTTCGCGCAATCGTGGCCGGCGACGGTCGCGATCCCGCGTGTTGGACGCACCAGGGTCGCCAGGATCTTGAGCAAGGTCGTCTTGCCGGCGCCGTTGGCGCCCAGCACCGCCACCGCCTCGCCGGCCTGGACGTCGAGGTCGACGCCGTCCAGGACGCGATGGTTGCCGAAGGTCTTGCGGAGACCGGCCACTCGGATGAGTGCCTCGGAGGCCATGGCTGAAACCGCCCAATTCTCGCCTAGCAGCCGGGAAGGGTCAAGGAAGCGGGGAACTTGACTCGGTCGGGCGACCTCCTGCCAAATAGAAGCGGTCGAGCCGACCGTGCGACCGCCGGAGGATCTGGTTGTTCCAATTCGTGCTGGCGCGTGTTCTGTGGCTGGTGCCGACGCTGTTGGCGATGGCGCTCGTGACGTTCCTGGTGATGCACGCGACGCCGGGAAGCCCGCTCGATCCGGTGGCGGAGGGCGCGAACCCGCTTTCGCCGGATGCGCAGAAGAACCTGGCCGCTCACTACGGCCTCGACCGGCCGCTCTACCAGCAGTTCGCCATCTTCGTCGCGAAGGCGGTGCAGGGAGATTTCGGCAACTCGTTCGTCTACAAGACTCGAACTGTCCGCGAGATCATCCTCGACACGTTTCCGATCTCGCTCCTGCTCGGCTCGATGGCGCTGGCGCTCGCTGTCGTCGGCGGCCTGACGCTCGGGATCCTCGCCGCGATCTACCAGAACCGTGGCTGGGACTACGTGTCGGTGAGCGTGGCGACGGTCGGCGTCGCCGTGCCGAACTTCGTCCTCGCGGTGTTCCTCATCATCCTGTTCTCGTTCGTGGTGCCGCTCTTTCCGACCGGCGGCTGGGATTCACCGCGGAACTGGGTGTTGCCGACGGTGGCGCTGGCGCTGGCCCCGCTGGGGATCATCGCGCGCTTCACGCGCGCCAGTATGCTCGAGGTCATCCGTGCTGACTACACGCTCACCGCGCGGGCCAAGGGGCTGGGCGAGATACCCGTCATCTTCAAACACGCGCTCAAGAATGCCTTCATCCCCGTGGTGACGCTGCTGGGCCCGATGTTCGCCGCGGTCGGGACCGGCTCGTTCTTCGTCGAGTCGATCTTTCGCGTGCCCGGTATGGGCCGCTTCTTCGTCCTGTCGATGACCGGCCGCGACTACCCGATGATCATGGCAGTCGTACTGACCTACGGCGCCTTCCTCGCGGTCATGAACCTCGTCGTCGACCTGCTCTATGGGGTCCTGGACCCGAGGATCCGGTACTGAGGTGAGTCGCGCCGCGATCGCCGTGGCCGTTCCGGTCGAAGAGACGCGGATCCGGTCGTCGAGCCTCTGGCGGGACGGTGTGCGCCGGCTCAGGCGCAATCGCCTGGCGGTCGCCGGCGGAGTCGTGATCACCCTGCTTTGCTTCGTCGCGATCTTCGCCGACTTCCTTGCCCCGCTGCCGTATACGAAATCGAACTTCGGCCGCCTCAACGAGGCGCCGTCCCGCGACTACCCCCTGGGCACCGACCAGCTTGGCCGCGACCTCCTGTCGCGGATGATCTACGGGGCGCGGGTATCGATGCTGGTCGGGCTCGGCGCACAGGTGATCGTCGTCCTGATCGGCGTGCCGATCGGCGCGCTGTCGGGCTACCTCGGCGGCCGGACGGACATGTTCCTCACGCGGTTCATCGACGTCATGTACGCGTTCCCGCGCCTTCTGTTCGTGATCCTGTTGATGTCGATGCTCGGCGCAGGGCTCACGAACATCTTCATCGCGATCGGGCTGACCGGCTGGGTCGGCATCGCGCGGCAGACGCGCGCGCAGGTACTCGCGATCAAGGAAAAGGAGTTCGTCGACGGCGCCCGGGCGCTCGGCGCCGGGTTCCGCCGCCTGCTCGTGCGCCACATTCTCCCCAACGCGCTGACGCCGATCGTCGTCGCGGTGACCTTCGGGATCCCGGAGGCGATCTTCACCGAGGCCGCGCTCTCGTTCATCGGCGTCGGGATCAACCCGCCGACGCCGTCGTGGGGCCAGATGGTGGGCGAGGGTCAGCAGTACATCCGGTCCTACTGGCACCTTTGCGTTTTTCCGTCGATCGCGATCGCGGTTACGATGCTCTCGTTCACGTTCTTCGGTGACGGCGTCAGGGACGCGCTGGATCCCAAACTGAAATAGCAAGGAGACACGCTCATGCGAGTTCCTCGTATCTCCGACAGCGAGATGGAGCTCCTGGCCACGCGTCTCGGCGCCCTCGGCGTCGGGCGGCGCGACTTCCTGAGGGTCGCCGCGGGCCTGGCGGCGATGGGCGCCGCGGGCTTCAACGCCCGGCCGGTCTCGGCGGCGCCGAAGCTGGCGCCGGGGGAGAAGCTCGCGAAGGAGCAACATCTGCGGTTCGGCGGCGGTAGCTGGTACGAGCAGGACCCCTCGAGCCACGACTACAACAAGGACCTCTACTGCCAGGGCACGCCGCAGCTCTGGGCCGGGCTCATGAAGTTCAACGTCAACTTCGAGGCGGTGCCCTACGTCGCAGAGAAGGTCACGCCCAACAAGGACGGCTCGGTCTGGACGTTCGCGATTCGCAAGGACTCGAAGTGGTCCGACGGCTCGCCGTGTTCCGCTCGTGACTTCGAATATTCATGGAAGCGCCAGCTCGACCCGGCCAGCGCGGCGCCGTACGCGTCGTTCCTGTACGACATCAAGAACGGTGAGGCGTTCAACAAGAAGCAGGTCACTGACGCGAGTCAGGTCGGTGTCCGCGCGAAGGACGACTGGACGCTCGAGGTGACCCTCGAAGGCCCGCGCGGCTACTTCCCGGTGCTGTCGGCCTATCTGGCCGCGCTGCCTGGCCATCGTGGCTCGATTGAGAAATACGGTGACAAGTGGACGGAGGCCGCGAACATCGTCTGCAACGGGCCCTTCGTGCTGGACGCATGGGAACACAACAAAGCCATCGTCCTGAAGAAGAACAAGCACTTTTTCGGCGCCAAGGACATCACGCTGGAGAAGGTGACGATCCCGATCATCCCGATCGCCTCCGGCGTGCTGCCGTACGAGAACAATGAGATCGACCTCACGCGTCTACAGACCGCCGACCTGAAGCGGTTTCAGGCTGACCCGAAGACCGCGAAGGAAGTCTTCCGGTTCCCGTATCCGGGCACCTGGTATCTCCTGCCTCAGGTCACCAAGCCGCCCTTTGACAACCTAAAAGTGCGCAAGGCGGTCGCGCACGCGATCGATCGCGAGAACATCGTCAAGGTCAGCCAGGGGTTTGCGATCCCGGCCCACGCGATGATCCCGCCGGGCTTCCCGGGGGCACTCGACGACAAGAAGACGCGCGACCTGCAGCGCTTCGATCCGAAGCTCGCGATGTCGATGCTCAAAGGCACGCCGTTCGAGGGCGGAAAGAACTGGCCGAAGATCACGCTCTCGCTGCGCGACGAGGCGTTGGGCTCGAAGCCCCTCGCCGAGGCAGTCCAGTCGGTTCTACTTGAGAATCTGAACATGAAGACCGAGCTCGAGGTCCTCGAGCAGCGCGTCTTCCGCGAGCGGCTCTGGAAGCAGGACCTCCAGTTCGTCTGGATCCGCTGGTTCATGGACTACCCGGACCCGCACAACGAATACTTCGACACCTTCTACGGCAAGAAGACGACCGGCAAGCGCCAGGCGTGGTCCAACGAGGCCTTCGACAAGGAGCTCGAGGCGGGCCGTGACACCAGTGATCCCAAGAAGCGCCTGGCGGCCTATGCGAAGGCCGAGGAAATCATGCAGAACGACGTCGGCTACGTGCCGGTCGCGTGGGTCGTACGGTACGCGACCGCGAAGCCGACCGTGCGTGGACTCGAGAAGAACCGACAGAGCGAGATCGTCGTCGACGGCAACATCTACGTCGACATGCTCACGCACATCTACATGGTGGACAAAGCCTGAAGACAACGGCGCGCCGGGGGCGACCCCGGCGCGCTCCTGTCGCGAGAGGCGTGGGCTAGAATCTCATCGCCCGGAGGCGGGCGATCCGCTCCTCGAGGGGCGGGTGAGTCGAGAAAAGACGCATCAAGGTCTGACCGCTCAGCGGATTCACGATGAAGAGATGGGCGGTCGCGGGCGTCGCGTCAGCCATCGGCACGGCCTGGTTCGCCATCTGGAGCTTTTCGAGGGCCTTCATCAAGCCCCACGGGCGCCCGGCGACTTTCGCGCCGGTCGCGTCGGCCTGAAACTCGCGTGCGCGCGAGACCGCCATCTGCACGAGCATGGCGGCGATCGGTGCGAGGATCGCCAGCAGGATCATCGCGATCGGGTTCGATCCACCCTCCTCGTCGTCCCGGCTGCGCCCGCCGAACATCGCGGCCCACTGGGCCATGTGCGCCAGGTAGGTGATGGCGCCGGCGAGCGTCGCGGCGACGGTCGAGATCAGTACGTCGCGGTTCTTCACGTGCGAAAGCTCGTGGGCGAGGACACCCTCGAGCTCCTCCTCGTCGAGGATCCGCATGATCCCTTCGGTGACGGCGACGACGGCGTGCTCCGGGTTGCGCCCCGTGGCGAACGCGTTCGGCGTCTCACTCGGAATCATGTAGACGCGGGGCATCGGGATCCCGGCGCGCGTGGCCAGACGGTGCACGATCGCGTAGAGCCGGGGCGCCGACGCCTCCTCGATCGGCTGAGCTCCGTAAGCGGCGAGCACCATCTTGTCCGAGAACCAATAGCTGACGAAGTTCATTGCGACGGCGACAAAAAAGGCAATCAGCATGCCTTGACGGCCGCCGATCGCGCCACCGATTAAAACGAGCATCACTGTCAGGACGGCCAACAGTAGCCCGGTCTTGAACACGTTTGACATGATCGAAGCCTAGCAGAGCCCCCTAGACGGGTCAAATTGGGCGCTATTGTGGTCAAATGCCTTGACTTGCGGGCCAAACGGCCGATATACTGGCTCGACTTGAGTAAAAACTCGTTTGTTGACGAAGATTTAGCTGTCATGATCGTCCGAGTTCCCGACATACCGGCCGAGGGATTGAGCGTCACGGACACGGCTGCCCTGGGGTCGGTCTATCGCGACCCAGCCTGGCGGCTCCTCGATGTCAACGTGAAGTTTGAGCGTGACGGGTCGGACGTTTTCGTGACCGGTGAGCTCCGGGCGACCGTGTCCCAGGCGTGCGGGCGGTGCCTCGAGCCCTCGCCCGCGGAGGTGACGGCCACCTTGGACGTGCGTCTGGTACCGCGCCCGGCTACCGCGGACAACATCGAGCTCGCTCCCGACGACCTCGACGTGGACTTTTACGACCGAGACGAGATCGACATCGGCGCCCTGATCGAGGCCGAGACGACGCTCGCGTTACCCATGAAGCCGCTGTGCCGCGAAGGCTGTCTTGGGCTCTGTCGGGTTTGCGGCGGGAACCGAAATGTGGTCCAGTGCGAGTGCCGAGAGCGCCCGCCTGATCCCAGGCTGGCCGCCCTCAAGGACCTGGCTTCGCGGCTTTCGCACTAGGAGAATCCGATGCCTCTTCCGAAACGACGCCATTCGAAGACGCGCGGCCGGAAGCGCCGCACCCACTACAAGCTCGCAGCACCCACGCGTTCGGTCTGTCCGCAGTGCCGCGAGACCAAGCTGCCGCATCGGGTCTGCCCGCACTGCGGGTACTACAAGGGGCGGGAGATCGTGGCCGTCGAGGGCACCTAGCCGGCTCGTCACGCCGCCGACCACATGCCGATGACCAACGGAGACGGTGCGCCGTCCCGCCTGAAGGTCGCCGTGGACGCGATGGGAGGCGATCACGGTCCTCGCGTCGTGGTCGAGGGCGCGGTGGCCGCCGTCCGGGAGTTTGGTGCCGCCGTCATCCTCGTCGGTGACCGCTCGGCGATTCACCGCGAGGTCGTCCGTCTGGAGGCCGAGAGCCTCGCCCTCGAGATCCGCCACGCCTCGCAGGTCGTCGGCATGGCCGAGAGCCCGTCGCAGGCGCTCCGGCGCAAGCGCGATTCGTCCCTCCGCGTCGCCGCCGAGCTCGTGAAGGGCGGCACGGCGTCGGCCTTCATCTCGGCCGGCAACACCGGCGCCGCGATGGCCATCGCGATGTTCGTCATCGGCGTCCTCCCCGGCGTGGATCGGCCGGCGATCGCGGCGGTGCTGCCGAATCTCCGCAAGTTCACGATCCTGCTCGACGCCGGCGCGAACGTGGATCCCAAGGCCGAGCATCTCCTGCAGTTCGCCGTGATGGGGCACGTCTACGCGCGCGACATCCTCGGACTCGATAGCCCGCGGGTCGGGCTCCTGTCGGTCGGCGAGGAAGAGGGCAAGGGCAACGAGCTAACGAAGGAGACGTACGAGCAGCTGCGCGAGTCGTCGCTGAACTTCGTGGGCAACGTGGAAGGACGCGACATCTACAACGGCCGGTGTGACGTCGTCGTCACCGACGGCTTCACCGGGAACGTCGCCCTGAAGATCTCCGAGAGCCTGGCCGAGATGATCGGCGCCATGATCAAGGAAGAGCTCATGCGCGACGCTCGCTCGAAGATCGGGGCGAAGCTGGCGATGCCGGCCTTCGAGCGCTTCCGGCGCCGCATCGACTACACCGAGATGGGCGGTGCGCCGCTGCTCGGCATTGACGGGGCCGCCATCATCTGTCACGGTGCATCCCCGGTGAAGGCGATCAAGAACGCGGTGCGCGTGGCGCAAGAATGGGCGAGCGCCGGGCTCAACGAGCACATCAAATCCGCGCTGGAGGCTGAGGAGGCGCGTCGAGAAGGGGGACGTGAATGACGCGAGCGAGGATTACCGGGGTCGGCGCGTTCCTCCCCAAGCGCGTTCTGACCAACGCCGATCTCGAGAAGATGGTCGAGACGAACGACGAGTGGATCGTGCAGCGGACCGGCATTCGCGAGCGGCGTATCGTCGACGAGAACGAGGCGACGTCCGATCTGGCCGTGCGGGCCGCGCAGCAGGCGCTCGAGCGAGCGAACCTGCTGCCGGAGGACGTCGAGTTCATCGCGGTCGGGACGACGTCGCCGGACATGATCTTCCCGACGGTCGGCAACATCGTCCAGCACCGGCTCGGCTGCCGGCGTGCCGGCTCGGTCGACATGCTGGCCGCCTGCGCGGGCTCCGTCTACAGCCTGTCGATTGGCTCGCAGTTCATCCAGACCGGGAAGTATCGCCGCGTGCTGTGCATCGGCGCCGAGACGCTCTCGCGCATCACCGATTTCACCGATCGCGGGACGTGCGTGCTCCTCGCCGACGCCGCGGGGGCCGCGGTGCTCGAGCCGTCCGACGACGACCGCGGGATCATCGACTTCGACCTCTACTCCGACGGCCAGTACTGGGATCTGCTCTACATGCCGGGCGGCGGCTCGCGCAATCCCGCGACCAGGGAGACGGTCGACGCGCGGATGCACTACGCCAAGATGAAGGGCAACGAGGTCTTCAAGGTGGCCGTCCGCCTGTTCGTCGACTGCGCCGAGCGCATCCTGGCGCGTAACGGGTTCACCGCCGCCGACGTGAACCTGTTCATCCCACACCAGGCCAATCTCAGGATCATCGAGGCCGCGGCCAAGCGGGTCGATCTGCCGATGGAGCGCGTGTTCGTCAACGTCGACCGCTACGGCAACACCGGGGCCGCGTCGGTCTACGTGGCGCTTGAAGAGGCCATCGCCGCGGGCCGGTTGAAGCGCGGCGATCTGGTCCTCATCGTCGCGCTCGGCGGCGGCTTCGCCTGGGGCGCCGCCTTGATGCGCTGGTGAGAGGGATCAAGCACAGCGTGAGATCGGGCGTATCGGAGCCACGAGCTTCTGTCTCAGGCCACCCGCGGTCCAAGCCGACCTCGAGGCACCCGCTCCAATGACCATCGCGTTTCTCTTTCCCGGCCAGGGCTCTCAGGCGGTCGGCATGGGCAAGGGCTTCTACGAGAGCTCGACTGGCGCCAAGGCGATCTTCGAGGAAGCCAACGAGGCGCTCGGCTTCGACCTCGCCCGGCTGGTGTTCGAGGGGCCCGAGACCGAGCTGGCGCTGACGGCCAACACCCAGCCCGCGGTCCTGACCGCCTCGGTGGCGGCGGCCACCGCGTGCGCCGAGCGCGGTCTCAAGCCCACGCTGGCCGCCGGCCACAGCCTCGGCGAGTACACCGCGCTGGTCGTCGCCGGCGCGCTCCGCTTCGCCGACGCGGTCCGCATCGTGCGCAAGCGCGGCGAGTTCATGCAAGAAGCGGTGCCCGTCGGCACCGGCGCGATGGCGGCCATCATGGGCATCGAGCTTCCCGCCGTCGAGCAGGTGTGCGCCGACGCGGCGCAGGGCGAGGTGGTCGAGATCGCGAACGTGAACTCGGCGCTCCAGATCGTCATTGCCGGCCACCGCACGGCCGTGGAGCGCGCCGTCGCGCTCGCCACCGAGCGGGGCGGGAAGATGAGCGTGATGCTCCCGGTGAGCGCGCCGTTCCATTGCTCGTTGATGGGGCCGGCCGGCGCCCGGCTCGTGCCCGAGCTCGAGGCGGCTCCGGTGACCGATCCGAGGGTGCCGGTCGTTCGAAACGTCGACGCCGGAGTGACTCGCAGGGCCGAAGAGGTCCGGCCATTCCTCCTGCGCCAGGTCGCCAGCCCCGTGCGGTGGACGGAGTGCATTCAGCGTCTGGCTTCGGAAGGCGCGACCGCGTTCGTCGAGGTGGGACCGGGGCGTGTGCTCTCGGGGCTGCTCCGGCGCATCGTCAACGGCGCGCGCGGGCAGTCGATCGAGGATCCGGCCGGTCTCGAGAAGGCGCTCGCGGCCGCCAAGACCCCATGAAGGGCCCGCTCGACGGCAAGGTCGCGATCGTCACCGGCGGCAGCCGCGGAATCGGCGCGGAAGTCGGCGGGCGGCTGGCCGAGGACGGCGCGGCCGTGGTAGTCTCGGGACGCGACGGCGAGCGTTTACAGCGCACCGTTCACGAGTGGGAAGCGCAGGGGCGGGCCGTGCTGGGTGTCGTCGCGGACGCGGCGAACCGCGAGGATTGCGAGCGGCTCGTCAGCAGCGCGAAGCAGCATTTTGGACGGATCGACGTCCTCGTCAACAACGCCGGGATGACCCTCGACCAGCTGCTCGTGCGCATGACCGACGAAGACTGGGATCGCGTCATCGAGGTGAACCTCCGCAGCGCGTTTCTGATGACGCGCGCGGTGAGCAAGGCGCTGGTCAGACAGAAGAGCGGCGGGCGCGTCATCAACATCACGTCGACGGCCGGCGCGATGGGCAACGCCGGTCAGGTGAACTACTCTGCGGCGAAGGCCGGGCTCATCGGCTTCACGAAGGCGGCGGCTCGCGAGCTCGCGCACTGGTCGATTCTCGTCAACGCCGTGGCCCCCGGGCTCATCGAGACCGACATGACCGCGAACCTGTCGGCAACCGCCCGCGAGGCGCTGCTCGCGCAGGTGCCACTCAAGCGCAGTGGAACGGCCCGCGAAGTGGCCGAGATGGTACGATTCCTCGCCGGAGACGGGGCGACCTACGTCACGGGTCAGGTCTTCCACGTCAACGGCGGACTTTACATGTAACTCATCCTTTCCGTGGAGGTGACGGGTTCATGGCGAAGTCAGTCGATGAGAGGGTGAAGGAGATCATCGTCGAGCAGCTCGGGGTGGAGGAGGACGACGTCACTCCGGCGGCGAAGTTCATCGAAGACCTGGGCGCCGATTCCCTCGATACGGTCGAGCTCGTGATGGCCCTCGAGGAGCACTTCGACATCCAGATTCCCGACGAGGACGCTGAGAAGATCGTCACCGTCGGCGACGCGGTCCAGTACATCAAGGACAACTCGTAGACGGTGAGCACCCGACGGGTCGTCGTCACGGGGCTTGGGGCGCTCTCGCCGGTCGGCAATACCGCGGATGAGTTCTGGTCCTCGCTCCTGCAGGGCCGGTCGGGCGTGGGGCCGATCACGAAGTTCGATACCGACGGCTACCCGACGCGCATCGCCGGCGAGGTACGGAACTTCGACCCGCTGAACTTCGTCGACAAGAAGGACGCGCGCCGGCTCGATCCCTATCTGCAGTATGCGGTGGCGTCTTCCGTCCTGGCCGTCCAGGACGCGATGCTCGACACCGGCAAGGTCGACGGCTCGCGATTCGGTGTGCTGATCGGTTCGGGTATCGGCGGCATTTCGACCTTGCTGGAGTCGCACCGGAACCTCCTGGAGAAGGGTCCCGACCGGGTCTCGCCCTTCTTCATCCCGATGATCATCGCGAACATGGCGTCCGGGCTCGTGTCGATCCGCTTCGGCGCCAAGGGGCCGAACTCCTCGGTGGTCACCGCGTGCGCCACCGGCAACCACGCGATCGGCGACTCCTTCAAGATCATCCAGCGTGGGGACGCCGACGTGATGATCGCCGGAGGGTCGGAGGCCATCATCATCCCGCTCACGATCGCGGGCTTCTGCTCGATGAAGGCCATGTCCACGCGCAACGACGAGCCGACGAAGGCCATGCGGCCCTTCGACGCCACCCGTGACGGCTTCGTGTGCGGCGAGGGGGCGGGCATCGTGATTCTCGAGGCGCTCGAGCACGCGCTCGCACGGGACGCGCGCATTTATGCCGAGATCGTCGGCTACGGCATGACCGGCGACGCCCATCACATGACGGCGCCCGATCCTGAGGGCGACGGCGCGATGCGGGCCATGACCTTGGCCCTGCGCGACGCCGGGCTGGACGTCTCCGCGGTCGGCTACATCAACGCCCACGGGACCTCGACGCCCTACAACGACAAGTTCGAGACGCTCGCGATCAAGCGGGTCTTCGGTGAGCACGCGCGGCGCCTGGCCGTGTCCTCGACGAAGTCGATGACGGGGCACCTCCTGGGCGCCGCCGGCGGCGTCGAGGCGATCGCAACCGTGCTGGCCCTCCACCACGGCGTGTTGCCGCCGACGATCAACTACGAGACGCCCGACCCCGAGTGTGATCTCGACTACGTGCCCAACCAGGCGCGCAAGCAGAACGTCGAGGTGGCGCTCTCGAACGCGTTCGGCTTCGGCGGCACGAACGCCACGCTGGCCTTCCGCACCTACCTCGGGTAGGTGGATCCGCTCCGCGTCGCCGAGCTGGAGCGACGACTCGGCTACCGGTTCCGTGCTCCGTCCCTCCTCGAAGAGGCGCTGACGCACGCCTCGTTCGCCAACGAGCACCCGCCCGCGGCGGACCACGCGCGGCTCGCCTTTCTGGGCGACGCCGCGCTCGGGCTCGTCGTCGCCGATCACGTGATCGCCGCTGACCCCGCCGCCGCGGTCGGCGAGCTCACGGCGCGGCGCGCCGAGCTGGTCACCGGCAGGCACCTGGCGCGCTGGGCCGTGGAGCTCGAGCTGGGAGCGCTGCTGCGCCTGGGCCGCGGTGAGGACCAATCGGGCGGCCGCACGCGTGACTCGATCCTGGCCTCGGCGCTCGAGGCCGTGCTCGGCGCGATCTATCGCGAAGGCGGCCTCGACGAAGTGCGCCGAGTCCTTGGTCGTCTGGGCGCGTGGTAGCCTGAGTCCATGCGCTGGTGGCCGATTCGGAGGCGCCGTCTCCCGCCGCCGCCTCCGCCGGACGAGATGCTCGTCACCGAGGATCGACTGCGGCGGAACGTCGAGGACGTCCTGGCCGTGCGCGACCGGCAGATCCACGGTGGGATCGTCGTGTTCCGGGGCGAGCTGATGACCGAGCCCGCCCGGGCGCTCGACCTGCTGATCGCCCGTTTCCGACCGCTCGGCTACACCCCATACCTGAGAGAGGAGGCCGGGCTCGTGGCCCTCCAGGCGCTGCCGGTCACCGACACGGCGCCGCGCTGGCGGATCGGCGTGAACGTGGCGCTGTTCGTCCTGACGTGCCTGTCGACGCTCGTGGCTGGGCTCTCGTTCGTCGGATCGCCGACGTTCGACGCGCTACGCACGGATCCGTCCGCGGCCCGGTTCCTGGCCGGTGCGCCGTTCGCGTTCACCTTCCTCGCGATCCTCGGGGTGCACGAGCTCGGCCACTACTTCACGGCCCGGCACTATCACGCCTCGGTGAGCCTGCCGTACTTCATCCCCGCGCCGTTTCTGTTCGGCACGCTCGGGGCCATCATCCTCATGCGCTCGCCGGCGCGCGACCGCAACTCGCTGTTCGACATCGCCGCGGCGGGGCCGCTGGCAGGGCTGGCCGTCGCGCTCCCCGCGGGCTTGCTCGGCTTTGCGTGGTCCTCGGTCGTGCCGGTGCCGCCGGGGGGCTACATGGCGTTCGGCGATTCGCTCCTCACGTGGGGGCTCTCGTATCTGCGCTTCGGCCACATTCCGCCGGGATACATGCTGTTCACGCACCCGATGGCCGACGCGGCCTGGGCCGGCTTCCTCGTCACGGCGCTGAACCTGTTCCCGGTGGGCCAGCTCGACGGCGGCCGGATCGCCTACGCGCTCTTCGGTCGGCGTCACCGCGCGATCGGAAAGGCGACGGTCGTGGGGCTTCTGCTCTTCGGCGCCGCGTCCTTCTTCTGGACCCTGCGGGCCCCGGGAGGCGACGTCGTATCGGCGCTCGCGACGTCGCTGAACTGGTTCGTGTGGGCCGGCGTGATCTCGCTGCTGGTGGGCTTCCACCACAGCCCACCGCTCGACGATCTGTCGCCGATCTCGCCGGGCCGGCGGGTCGTGGGTCTGGTCTGTCTCGTCCTGATGCTCCTGTTGATTCCACCGCCCATCAGCCCGCTGGTCGCGATCCGCTAGCAGGCTGCGGAAAAAGGCCCAGCTGGACCTTTTTACGCGGCCTGCCGGCGTGACACGGGCCGGGCCGGTACGCTACTATCCGCGTGATGCCGGGACGGCTCGATCGCAAGCGACTCGCGCAGCTCATCGAGAAAGGCGACGTCGACACCGTCCTGACCGTGTTCCCCGACGCGTTCGGCCGCCTCATGGGCAAGCGCGTCGTGGGCCGCTACTTCCTCGATCACGTCGTGGACGACGGCGCCCACGCCTGCATCTATCTCTTCACCGTCGACATGGAGATGGAGCCGCTCCCGGGCTTCAAGCTCACGTCCTGGGAGCGCGGGTACGGGGACATGAAGATGGTCCCCGATCTCACGACCGCGCGGCTCGTCCCGTGGCTGCCGAAGACGGCGCTCGTCTTCTGCGACGTCTTCACCGAGGAGGGTGAGCCGATCGAGGAAGCGCCGCGCTGGATCCTGAAGCGTCAGATCGAGCGCGCGGCGGCGCTCGGCTACGTCGTCAAGACCGCAGCCGAGCTCGAGCTCTACTGCTTCAAGGAATCCTTCGAGGAGGCGCGCCGCAAGCGCCACCACGACCTCACGCCGGTGTCGGGCTACCTCGAGGATTACCACATTTTACAAACCTCGAAAGAGGAGCCGCTGATCCGGGCGATCCGCAACGGCATGGAGGGCGCGGACGTTCCGGTCGAGACCTCGAAGGGCGAGTGGGGGCGGGGCCAGGAGGAGATCAACCTCCGCTACGCGGCAGCGCTCGAGATGGCCGACCGCACCGCGCTCTACAAGCACGGCGCGAAGGAGATCGCGCACCAGCACGGGACGGCGATCACGTTCATGGCCAAGTACGATATGACCGCCGCGGGCTCCTCGTTCCATCTACACTCCTCACTCTGGGACAAGGCCGGGCGCAAGCCCCTGTTCGCGGCCGCCGGCCGCGGCGCCAAGACGACGAGCACTCCGCTCTTCGGCCAGTGGCTCGCGGGCCAGATGGCGATGGCACGGGACTTCTCGTACTTCTACGCGCCCGGCGTGAACTCGTACAAGCGCTACCAGTCGGGATCGTTCGCGCCGACCCGGATCGTGGCCGGCTGGGACAACCGCACCTGCGGCTTCCGCCTCTGCGGGGAGGGCGGCGGCTTCCGCGTCGAGAACCGTATTCCCGGCGCCGACGCCAATCCCTATCTGGCGTTCGCCGCGACGATCGCCGCGGGGCTTCACGGCATCGCGAGCCATCTGAAGCCGCCGAAGCCCTACGAGGGCAACGCCTACGAGGACGCGACGCTTCCGCAGGTGCCCAAAACTCTCCGCGAGGCGATCGCCGAGCTCGAGCGCTCGAAGGTCGCGCGCACGGCGTTCGGCGACCGCGTCGTCGATCACTATCTGCACGCCGCGCGGCTGGAGCAGCAGGCGTTCGACCAGGTCGTCACCGACTGGGAGCTGGCGCGCAACTTCGAGAGGATTTAGCGAGCGTGAGCGACCGCGAGTGGATCCTGCTCAACCCGGGCCCGGCCAACACGAGCCGAGAGGTTCGCGAGGCCCTCGTGACTCCCGACCTCTGCCATCGCGAGCCGGAGTTCTTCGAGGTGATGCGCGACTGCCGCGAGCGCCTGGTGCGGCTGGCCGAGGGCGGCCACGGCTTCGCGGCCGTCCTCTTCACCGGCTCGGGCACCGCGGCCGTCGAAGCGGCGGTGTGCTCCGCCTTGCCGGCCGACGGCGGGCTCCTCGTCGTCGACAACGGCGTCTACGGCGACCGCCTGCTCCGGATCGCGCGCGCCCACGGGATTCCGACCCGGGCGCTGTCCTACGACGTCACCACGGCGGCGCGTCCCGATGACGTGCGCGCGGCGCTTCGCGCCGAACCCCAGCTGACTCACGTCGCGGTGGTGCACCACGAGACCACGACGGGCGTGCTCAATCCCGTCGCCGAGATCGTGCGCGCGGCCGCGGCGGAAGGGCGTCGGGTGCTGGTCGACGCGATGAGCTCGCTCTTCGGCGAGCCGCTCGACGTCAGGCAGGACGGAATCGACTTCGTGATGGCCAGTGCCAACAAGTGCCTGCAGGGGGTACCCGGCATCTCGTTCGTGCTGGCCCGCCGGAGCGCGCTCGATGCGCTGCGCGGCCGGCCGCCGCGGAGCGTCTATCTGGATCTCGCGAACCACTACGTGACGCAGGAGCAGGACAACACGCCCTTCACGCCCGCCGTGCAGGTGCTCCACGCGATGCGCCAGGCGTTGAAGGAGCTCGAGAAAGAGGGCGTGAGGGAACGGATCGCCCGCTACGCGGAGAACGCGCGGGTGCTGCGCCGGGGCATGACCGCGCTCGGCTTCGAGATCCTGGTGCCCGAGGGCGCGCGCTCGAGCGTCCTCACGACGTTCAAGCTTCAGCCGGGCATCGCGTACGACCCGCTCCACGACGCCATGAAGCGGCGGGGCTACATCATCTACGCCGGTCAGGGCGATATCCGGAAGTATGCGTTTCGTGTCTCGAACATGGGCACACTGACTCCGGCGGTCATGCACGGTGTCGTGGAGGCGTTCGCGTCGAGCCTCGCCGAGCTGCGCGCGGCCGGAGCCGGCCGATGAGCGGCCGGCTCGACGGCAAGGTCGCGCTCATCACGGGCGCCGGCATGGGCATGGGTCGCGAGACGGCCGCGCTCTTCGCCGAGGAGGGCGCGCGGATCGTCGTCGCCGACATCGACGCGGAGGCGGCGAAGGGGACCGTCGCGCGGGTCGAGAAAGCGGGCGGCCAGGCGGTCGCGGTCACCGGCGACGTCGCGGTCGAGGCCGACGTGCAACGGATGGTCGAGGAAGGCGTGCGCCGCTTCGGCGCGCTCCACGTCCTGCACAACAATGCCGGCGTCCTGTGGAAGGATCGCGACCGCTCCGTGCTCGAGACCGACGACCGCTGGTGGGACCGTGTCATGGCCATCAATCTCAAGTCGGTCTTCTGGGTGACGAAGCACGGGATCCCGCACCTGCGGCGCGCCGGAGGCGGCTCAATCATCAACATGGGCTCGGTCTCCGCGCTGGCCGGCTTCACGAGGGCGCAGGACGCGTACACCGCGGCGAAGGGCGGCTTGATCTCGCTGACCAAGTCGCTGGCGATCCAGTTCGCGCGCGACAAGATCCGCTGCAACGTGATCCACCCCGGGATCGTCGACACGCCGTTGCAGGCGCCGTACCTGACCGACGCGATCCGCAAGGAGTTCGAGACCGGCATCCCGCTCGGGCGGATCGCGCAGCCGCGCGAGATCGCCTACGTCGCGCTCTTTCTGGCGAGCGACGAATCCTCGTTCATGACGGGCGCGGAGCTGGTCGTCGACGGCGGCTTCACCGCCGGATAGCGGGCTTCCACCCATCGATCCCGCCCGCGTCGTCATCATCGGCGGCGGCGTCGCCGGCTGCAGCATCGCGTACCACCTGGCGCTCGCGGGGTGCCGCGACGTGCTGGTGCTCGACCGGGGTGAGCTGACGGGCGGATCCACCTTCCACTCGGCGGGCCTCGTCGGTCAGCTTCGCTCGACCATCGCGCTCACCCGCATCAACATGGCGAGCGTCGAGCTCTATCGACGACTCCACGATGACACAGGGCTCGATCCGGGCTGGCGCCAGGTGGGCAGTCTCCGACTGGCCTCGTCGAGGCAGCGGCTGCTCGAGCTTCGGCGTCAGGTCGGTTGGGCGCGCACCTTCGGTTTGCCGCTCACCCTGATCTCGGCCGGGGACGCGGGCGACTTGTTCCCACTGATGAGCCTCGATGGCGTCGAGGGCGCCGCCTATCTGGCGACCGACGGCCGGATCGACCCGGCATCGCTCGCCACCGCGCTGGCCGCCGGGGCCCGACAGCGGGGCGTCGCGATCCGGACCGGCGTGAACGTGCGCGGCATCACCGTGGACCGTGGCCGGGTCGCGGGTGTCGAGACGGACGAGGGCACCGTGCGGTGCGAGGTCGTCGTCAACGCCGGCGGGATCTGGTCGCACGAGATCGGCCGCCTGGTCGGTGTCACCGTGCCGGTGATCCCGATGGCTCACCAGTATCTCGTCACCAAGCCCATTGACGGCGTGACCCGCGACATTCCGACCATGCGCGACCCCGACCGTCTCGTCTACTTTCGCGAAGAGGTCGGCGGGCTCCTCATGGGCGGCTACGAGCGCTCGCCCGCGCCCTGGGGGCTCGAGGGGATCCCGCGGGATTTCACCCACAAGCTCCTGGCGCCGGACTGGGAGCGGTTCGGCGACATGATGGACCAGGCGACCTCACGCGTGCCGGCCATCGGGCGCGCCGAGGTCATCACGTTGATCAACGGCCCGGAGGCGTTCACGCCCGACGGCGAGTTCATCCTGGGCGAGGCACCGGACGTCCGGGGCTTCTTCGTCGCCGCCGGATTCTGCGCTCACGGAATCGCGGGGGCGGGCGGCGTCGGCCAGGTCATGGCCGAGTGGATTCTCGAGGGGCGCCCGTCGATCGACGTCTGGCGCATGGACCTGCGCCGCTTCGGCGCCCACTACGGCGATCGCGGCTACGCCCGCGCCCAGGCGGTCGAGACGTACTCCACGTACTACGACATCCATTATCCGGGCGAGGAGCGACGAGCGGGCCGCGGGCTCAAGCGCTCGCCCGCCCACGCTCGGGTCGAAGCGCTCGGCGCCGCCTTCGGCGAGAAGGCGGGGTGGGAACGGCCGAACTGGCTCGAGGTGAACGCAAGGCACTCGCCGCGCACCTGGACGCCACGCGGCTGGTCGTCGCGCCACTGGTCGACGGCGATCGAGGCCGAGCATCGCGCCACGCGGGAGGGCTCCTGCCTCTTCGACGAGACCTCCTTCAGCAAGCTCGAGGTATCGGGCGCGGGGGCGCTGAGCTTACTCCAGCGCCTGGCCGACAACGACGTCGACAAGCCCGTGGGCTCGGTCACGTACACGCAGCTCCTCAACGACCGCGGCGGCATCGAGTGCGATCTGACTGTCACGCGTCTCGGTCAAGAGCGCTTCATGCTCGTGACCGGCAGCGCCTTCGGGCTGCACGACCTCGCGTGGGTCCGGTCTCACGTGGCGGACGACGGGGCGGTCAAGGTCGACGACCTGACCGAGCTCTATGCGTGTTTCGGTCTGTTCGGCCCGAACGCGCGTGAAATCCTCGCGCGCGCAACACGCGACGACGTCTCCGACGCGGCGTTCCCCTACATGAGTGCGCGACGCCTCACGATCGGCAAGGCGAACGTCCTTGCGCTCCGGGTGACCTACGTCGGTGAGCTCGGCTGGGAGCTCTACACGCCGACGGCCGACGGCCTCACGCTGTGGGACGCGCTCTGGGCCGCCGGAAGCCCGGTCGGTATGCTCGCCGCCGGATACCGGGCGATCGACTCTCTCCGGCTCGAGAAGGGCTACCGCTACTGGAGCGCGGACGTAACCCCGGAGCACACGCCGTGGGAGGCGGGACTTGGTTTCTGCGTGAGGCTCGACAAGGGCGACTTCATCGGCCGTGAGGCTCTCGTCAAGCAGAAGGCCGACGGCGTCGCGACCAAGCTCGTCTGCCTGACCCTGGCCGATCCGGCCTCAGTCGTCATCGGCGGGGAGCCGATCCTGGCCGAGGGCCGCACGATCGGGCGCGTGACGAGCGGCGGCTACGGCTACACCCTGGGCGCATCGATCGCCTACGGCTACGTCCCCGTCGGCTCGGCCGCGCCGGAGACGCGCCTGGCGGTCGAGCTTTTCGGCGACTCGGTCACCGCGACCGTGCGCCGCGAGCCGCTGTACGATCCCAGAGGGCAGAAGGTCAGGGGAGGTGTCTGAGATGCGGATCGAAACCGTCGCGGTCCATGCCGGCACCCACGTCGACCCCGGGACCGGCGCGGTGACGCAGGCCATCCATCCGTCCACGACCTTCGAGCGTGATACCGACGGCTCGTATCCTCGGGGCTTTCTCTACTCGCGCAACAACAACCCCAACCGCGAGGCGCTCGAGGAATGTCTCGCCGCGCTCGAGGGCGGCGCGGCGGCGGCCGCCTTCGCCTCGGCCTCCGCCGCGACCTCGGCGATCCTGCTGTCGCTCGAGCCCGGTGATCACGTCGTCGCGCCGATGGACGCCTACCACGGGACCTCGCGGCTCCTGCGCGAGACGTTCGCGCGGTGGAAGCTCGGCACCACCTTCGTGGACATGACCGACGTCGACGCGGTGCGCGCGGCGATGCGAGCGAACACGCGGCTCGTCTGGGTGGAGACGCCGTCGAACCCATTGTGGAAGATCACCGACATCACGGCGGTGGGCGAGATCGCGCGGCGGGCGGGCGCGGTTTACGTCTGCGACAACACGACTGCGACACCGGTGCTCCAGTCGCCCCTCAAGCTGGGCGCCGACCTCGTGCTGCACGCCACGACGAAATACCTCGGCGGCCATGGCGACGTGCTCGGCGGCGCCGTCGTGTCGAGGGTCGCCGACGAGCTGTTCGATCGGATTCGCGGTGTGCAGGCCTCCGCGGGCGCGGTGCCGTCGCCGTTCGACTGCTGGCTCGTGCGGCGCGGCATCCGGACCTTGCCGTATCGCGTGCGCGCCCACTCGCAGAACGCCCTCCAGGTCGCCACCTTCCTGCACGCTCACGCGCGCGTCGAGGCGGTCCACTATCCCGGGCTGGCGACTCACGCGGCTCACGACGTAGCGCGCCGGCAAATGACGGCGTTCGGAGGGATGGTGTCGGTGCAGGTGCGCGGCGACCGGTCGAGGGCGATGGACGTCGCGGCCAAGCTCCGCATCTTCACGCGGGCCACCAGCTTCGGCGGCACCGAGAGCCTCGTCGAGCACCGCGCGTCGATCGAGGGTGCCGGCACGCGGACTCCCGAGAACCTGCTGCGCCTGTCGATCGGTCTCGAGCATCCCGACGACCTGATCGACGACCTCGACCAGGCATTGTCGTAATCGTAGTAGTGCGCGCTGCAGGCCGTCGCGGGGCTGGGGCCCCGCCGGCCGAGGCGCGCCCTTAAAGAAGAGAGAGGCGCGCTGCAGGCCGTCGCGGGGCTGGGGCCCCGCCGGCCGAGGCGCGCCTCGAAAAAAGAGGAGCAGCCGATGAGCCTCGGTGGACGTGTCGCGCTGATAACCGGGGGCGCCCGCGGAATCGGGCTGGCGATCGCGCGGCGGCTCGTCGCCGACGGCGCCCGCGTCGCGCTCGTCGACCTGGACAAGTCGGCGGTCGAGGCGGCGACCAGCGAGATCGGCGCCTCGGCGATGGTTCTCGTCGCCGACGTCACGCGCACGGATGACGTGGAGCGCGCGGTCGCAGCGGCTCACGCGCGCTGGGGCCGGCTCGACATGGTCGTCAACAACGCCGGCATCACCGGAGGCTCGAAGCTCACCTGGGAGCTCACGGACGACGACTGGAACCGGGTCATCGCCTGCGACCTCACGAGCGTCTTCCTGGTCGCGCGCGCGGCGGTGCGCCTCATGCTGCCTGCGCGGAGCGGCCGCATCATCAATATCGCGTCGATCGCCGGCAAGGAGGGCAACCCGATGCCGGAAGAGGTCGCGGCGCTCGTCGCCTGGCTCGTCTCGGACGAGTGCACCTTCTCGACCGGCGCCGTCTACGACCTCTCGGGCGGCCGCGCGACGTACTGAAGCAGGGTCATCTTGGAGACCGACTCGGTGATGTCGCCCCCGATCGCCATGCGGATCGCCTCCTCGAGCGGCACGACGCGCCGCTCGAGAAACTCGTCGTGATCGGCGGGCAGGGGATCCTGGGTCAGCCCGTAGGCGGCGTAGCAGTACGCGATCTCGTCCAGATAGGCGTTGGACGGATGAAACCGGGTCATGAACTCGAGCCGGTCGGCTCGATAGCCGCCCTCTTCGCGAAGCTCGCGCTGGGCGGCCGCCAGCGGATCCTCGCCGGGCTGCGCGCCGCCGCCCGGAAGCTCCCACGAAACCTCGCCCAGCAGGTGGCGATACTGGCGGACCAGGAGCACGCGCGCCGGCTCCACGAACGGGAGCACCCCGACGGTCACGCCGACCGCGAGGACGGGGTAGACGATCTCCTGGCCATCCGGCAGCCGCCACGCATCCTCGCGGAGCGTGAGCTTGCCGCGCGTATAGAGCGCCGCGGACGACAGGCGCGTCCAGGCTGCGTTCACCGCCCTATGATATCGTAGTGACGCGATGGCTCGGGACCGCCAGGTCGACGCGCTCCTGAAGAAGCTCTTGCAGACGATCGAGGCCTCGCTGTCCGCCGCCGACGCGGCCCGCGACGCGGTCCAGGAGATCCTGCGCCGCGGCGCCGACACCGGAATCTTCTTCGCCGGCAGTAAGAAAGGCATCACGGTCTCGTCCGAGCTGACCACTCAGGACAAAGAGTTCCTCCGGGCGGTGTCGATCAAGCCCGATCGTTGAGTCGCATGCGGCTTCTTCCGATTCTCCTGTTCCTGATCGTCGCCGTCGCGCTGCTGCTGCCGCTCCTGCGCCGGATCCGGCTGCCCGCTCCCACGGCGCGCCGCACCTTCCCCGACGAGCTCGTCAAGGACCCGGTTTGTCAGACCTACGTCGTGAAGTCGCGGGCGGTCCGCCGCGCGGATGCCGGTCGGGTTCGATACTTCTGCAGCGAGCAGTGCGCCCGCCTCGACACCGGCGGCTGACGCCCCGCGCGTGAGCCCTCGCAGCTCCCAACGGACGGCCGTCGCGGCGCGCCGCGCGCGCGCCTCGCGCCGGCATCCGGACCCGTGGCGCGATGCCGACGCCCAGACCAACGTCGATGAGATGGCGAGGAGCCTCGAGGCGCGGGGCCGAACGCCCGCTCAGGCACGGCTGCGGCGGCGCTTCCTGAAGTTCGTTCCCGTGGGTGCAGGCGAGCGGGTGCTCGAGGTCGGCTGCGGCACCGGCGTGGTCGTTCGCGACCTCGCCGCGCTCGTCGGTCCCCGAGGCGGGGTGGTGGGCATCGACGCGAGCCGGCGCCTGCTCGATCGGGCGCGAGCCTTGTGTCGCGAGACCGCGCGGCGCACCCCCATCGCGCTCCGCGTCGCCGACGCCGCCGGTCTCCCCTTCGCCGCGAATCGCTTCGACGCCGCGCTGGCGATCACGGTCATCCTCCACGTCGCCGAGCCACTGCGCGTCGTGCGCGAGATGGCGCGGGTGACGCGGCCAGGCGGACGCGTCGGAGTGCAGGATCAGGACTTCGGCGTGGTCGCGGTCACGCACCCGGATCGGGCGCTGACCGAAGGGATCATGCGCGGCGTGGCGGAGCGGGTGTACGAAGAGCCCCACAGCGGCCGCCGCCTCCCGGGCCTGCTTCGCGCCGCCGGTCTGGTGGACGTGCGCCTGCTGACCGACGTCTACCAGGACACGACGCTCGAGCCGTGGACGAAGACGTTCCTCGAGCGCCGCGCCGAGCGGGCCGTGCGCTTCGGCATCGCGGACGTGTCCACCGCCAAACGCTGGCTCGATGGTTTCACCGAGGTCGTCGCCGCCGACGCCTTCGTGCTGACCTTGAACTACTACGGCGCCGTCGGGACGAAGCCGGCATGAATCGGATGCCGATCGGTCTGACGCTCGTCGCGATCGTCCTGGCTGGGCTCCTGTCGGCGGGCGCTCTGGCGCCGCCGGCCGCGCAGGATCTGCGTCTGCCGCCGTCGTTCGACGGCGCCGCGGCCCTGCACCACGTCGAGCGGCTCGTCGCGATCGGCCCGCGCCCGGCCGGATCGACCGGCGCGGCGCGTGCTCGCTCGTATATCGTCGACGAGCTCAAGAGGGCTGGCGTCTCGGCCAAGGTCGAATCGTTCGACGCAGTGACGCCTCACGGTCGCCTGCCGATGGCGAATGTGCTCGCCGTGATCCCCGGACGCCGGCAAGACGTGATCCTGATCGCCGGACACTACGACACGAAGTGGTTTCGCGACATCTCGTTCGTGGGCGCGAACGACGGCGGCTCGAGCGCCGCGCTCCTGATCGAGCTGGCGCGCCGTCTGCGCGAGCGCCCGCGCGAGTACACGTACTGGGTCGCGTGGTTCGACGGCGAGGAAGCGCGTGAGAGCTGGACCGCGACCGACAGCCTCTACGGCTCACGGCGCATGGCGAGCGAGCTTGGGAAATCGCGGCGGCTTCCGAGCGCCGTGATCGTGGCCGACATGATCGGCGACCGTGACCTCGCCATCCGGCGCGAGTCCGGCTCGACGTCGTGGTTGACCGACGTCATCTGGGCGAGCGCCGCGAGGCTCGGCTACTCGACGCATTTCCTGCAAGACTCGCTCGCCGTCGAGGACGATCACGCGCCGTTCATACGCCTGGGGATCCCGGCGACCTTGCTGATCGACTTCGATTTTCCGCCCTGGCACACGGCGGAGGACACGCTCGACAAGGTGTCGGCGAAGAGCCTCGAGATCGTGGGCAAGGTGATCCTCGACGCCCTCCCCGGGATCGAGGACGGCCTGAATCGCTCACGCGGCGGGCGGCTGTAGCCGCGCCCGAAGGTATAATCGGGCCATGCCACGCGTGAGCGAGGTCGACGACCCCGGCGACGACCCTCTTCTCAAGGAAGCCTTCGCGAAGGAAACCGAAGCGTTCGGCTTCGTCCTGAACACGACGAAGATCCAGGCGCACACGCCCGGGATCATGCGGGCCGCCAAGCAGCTCTCGGCGGCCGTCGAGCGGTCAGGCCTCCTCGCCCCGCAGCTTCTGGCGTTGGTCTACCTGCGCGTCGCCCTGATCAACGGCTGCCCATTCTGAATCGACATCAACGCATCCAGGGGGATGCGAGCGGGCGCGTCGGAGGCGAAGATCGCCGAGGTCACCACCGCCCTCACCAGCGATCTCTTCGACGAGAGCGAGAAGACGGCGCTCGAGTACGCGGAGGCGATCACCTTCACGGATCGCAAGGTCACCGAGGAGCTGTTCGCGCGGGTGCGCGCGCACTTCTCCGAAGCGCAAATCGTCGAGCTCACGGCGGCCGTCGCGCTCGAGAACTTCCGCTCCAAGTTCAACGTGGCGCTCGGCATCGAGGCGCAGGGGTTCTGTCTCCTCACGTAGTTGGCCCCACATTTCCCACCCTCGAAGCGGCGTTCCACGGGCGGGAACCATAATCGGTGGCCCCAACGAGTCGAGAGCCATACTTCGTGGCTCTGGGGTGTCTCCCGCGTTTGACAGGGCCCAGTAGTTCCTGTAATACGCGACCAAGCGCCATTGCGGTGGATGTGTCGTCAGTCGAGCGTTAAAGGAGAGCGGACGGAGGTGCCACCATGATCTCCGTGAGAACCGATCGAATCATCCGGATAGCCCTCTTGAGTGGACTGCTTACAGCAACTGCGGCATGCGATCTGGTTGCTGATCTGCGCCGAGCGCCTGCGATGCCGGTGGCACAGGCACCCGCGCGTCAGTCCGTGCCGGCCGCAACGGTGAGTACTCCAGTTAGCGATGCTCGGCCCGCGGTCATGGTCACCCCGGACACGCCGGTAGCGACTGCCGCGCCCGTAGCGGTGGACTCGAGAGCCGAACTTCAAGGACCGTCGAGGTCGCCGCAACCCTCCGCGACGAACACGGAGCGGGGGTCGACCGACACGGAGGATCCCAGGGCTGTCATCGACTGGCTGCTGAACCGCTCGTCAACTCGCTGATGTTCGCGCCAAGCCGCTAGCTCCCAGCGCCCCGAGGCGGCAAGACACATGATCCTCGTCACCGGCGCGACCGGTACCAATGGCCGTTTGATCGTCAAGGCACTCCTCCAGGCGGGCGCCCCAGTCCGCGCGATGGTCCAGGATCCAGCCCGGGCGGTGTGGCAGGCAACAGCTCTGGTCGAGCTGAACAGATACGCCAGGCGCGGCCACGCATCGGCCGTGACCGACACGGTCGAACGTGTCGGCGGGCAGGGGGCGCGGACGCTGGAACAGTGGGCGCAAGACCACGCGGCGCCGTTTTGCTCGTGACGTCACGAGCATATGGCGCTTCCGTGTCGCAGCTGAGGCGAGGCCTCCATCGAGCTACTCGGGCGAGCGTGTGTGCTGCGCTCCCACGCGATCACCCTGAAGACGCCACCAGGTAATCTTCATCGCCCCTTCATCGGCCCGTCATCGCCGAGTAGTTACCCAGGGATAACCCTGGCACTGCGGGGCGTGGGTGTCCCGAACCGCCTGCGCGTGCAGTACCCTCTCCACGAGGAGCCTTTCATGCGCCACTTGCGCAGGACGTCGCGAGCGGTCGTGGTCGGCACCCTAGTCGCTAGCCTGCTGAACCTGTCACCCATCGGCGCGCGTGCCGGCGACGATGAGCATCTGCGGCAGGGGACACCGATCAAGCACGTCGTTGTGATCTTCCAGGAGAACGTATCCTTCGATCACTACTTCGCAACCTATCCCCACGCAGCCAACCTGCCGGGCGAGTCGGTTTTCACCGCCAGGCATCACGTGCCGCAGATCGATACTCTCCTCAACGCCGGGTTGCTGGCGCCTCACAACCCGAACAGCGTCCAGCCGTTCCGGCTGAGCCGCGCCCAGAACGACACCTGCGACCAGGACCACGGCTATACGGACGAGCAGGCGGCGATGAACGGCGGCAAGGTGGATCGCTTCGTCGAGACCGTCGGCGTCGGGGGCCCCGGCTGCGCGGACTACGGCGTCGGTCGCGGTCTCGTCATGGGCTACTACGACGGCAGCACGGTGACGGCGCTGTGGAACTACGCGCGGCACTTCGCGATGAGCGACCACTTCTTCAACACCACGTTCGGCCCCTCGTCGCCGGGCGCGCTGAACCTGATCGCCGGCCAGACCGGCGGGGCAATTCCGGCCGATCTCTCGACGCCGTTCGGCGCCGACTCCATCGCCGGTGCCGTCATCAGCGATCTGCAGCCGTTCTTCGACGATTGCACGACGCGCGACAACGTGATGATGACCGGGCGCAACGTCGGCGATCTGCTCAACGCCAGGAACATCAGCTGGGGGTTCTTCCAGGGTGGGTTCAAGCCAACCACCCCGGCGACCTTTGCGGCCGACGGGCGCGTCATCACCAAGGCCACGTGCGCAACCTCGCACATCGGTAGCGACGGCAAGCCCAAGGGCGACTATATCCCGCATCACCAGCCGTTCCAGTACTACGCCTCGACGTCCAACCCGCATCACCTACCGCCGTCGTCGGTGGCGGCGATCGGCCACACCGACCAGGCGAATCACCAATACGACCTCAGCGACGTACTCCTCGCCCCTGGCAGAGCAAACCTTCATCGTCGAGACGCTGAACCGACTGCAGGCGCTGCCGGAGTGGCGCGACACGGCGGTCTTCATCACCTACGACGACTCCGACGGGTGGTACGATCACGTCGCCCCGCCCATCGTGAATCACTCCACGACCGGGCAGGACGCCTCGATCTGCGCCGGCGGCTCGCCGTCGCTCGGCGATCAGAAGGGCCGCTGCGGCTACGGGCCCCGCCTGCCGCTGCTGGTCATCTCGCCGTTCGCGCGCAAGAACTTTATCGATCACGGCCTCACCGACCAGAGCTCGATCCTGCGCTTCATTGAAGACAACTGGCACCTCGGTCGCATCGGCGGCGGCTCCTTCGACGCGATCGCCGGCTCCCTGTTGCCGATGTTCGATTTCGGCGAGCGAGGCGACGATCACCCTCGTCCTCGACCCGTTCTCGGGCGAGATCGCGGCCTCGGGCGACGGCGACTGAGAACCCCGGGGCCGGTCGGGACGCCCGGCCGGCCCCGCTCGCTGTTCACACCTGCCCCCGGCGGGTCCATCTGGTTGCGTCTGGGTTGCGTCCTGTGCAGCGATCTGCCACGATCTGCACAGGTGCGTGCCCTGAGCTCCGACCACTGTGATGCGCCTCAACGACCGCTCGAAGCTCAACGGGGCGCTCGGCATCGAGGCGCAGGGGGTCTGTCTCGTCAAGCCGCACAGCTAGGGCACGGCGTCGAGTGATCTCGCGTTGAGGCTGACCGGGCCTCACCTCCTTCCGGTCACGATGTTCTTCGGCTCGTTCGCGTGGTCGTTCGTGTTCGTGAGCCTTCCCTTCCACATCCAGCGCGTCAGCACCCTCGATCCGACGGCGACCCTGCGCTGGACGGGCTGGATCATCGGCATCACGTCGCTCGTCACGGTCTTGACCGCGCCGGTCTGGGGCCGCTATGCCGCGCGGGGCAATCCGAAAGCGTGCTACGTCGCGGTCGAGGGGCTCCAGGGTCTCGGCTTTTTCGTGATGGCGCTCGCCCGTACCTTGCCCGAGCTGTTCTTCGCTCGGCTCATCCTCGGCGCGATGGGTGCGGCATCGACCTTGGCCTTCATCATGGTCGGGCGCGGCGCCGAGGGTGGGGGAGTGCGGCGCCGGATCGCGACGCTCCAGTCGGCCATGACGGTCGGGCAGATCATCGGCCCGCTCTTCGGCGCGATCGCCGCCGCCCGACTCGGCATTCGAGGCTCGTTCGTGATGGGCGGCACGATCCTGCTCGGCTGCGCCGCGCTCGTACACTGGGCGGTGCCGCTGCCCCCGCTCAGAGAGCAAGGCAGCTCCTCGGGCCGACCGGTCCGGACCGGCGAGGTCGTGGCCGTCACCCTCGTCGTCCTCGGCGGCTCGATCCAGGTGTTCTACTTCACCTCGATCCTGCCCCACGTCCTGCCCGGGCTCGGCGTCGATGCGGAGCGCACGCTCGAGGTCGGCGGCGTCCTGATCTTCGTCTCGGGCGTCGCGGCCGCCCTCGGAGCGCTGGCGGTGCCGCGGCTGGGCGAGCTCTTCCCCGAGCGCAAGCTGATCGGCACGCTCTTGATCGCCTCGTCGGTATCGGTCGCCGCGCTGGCGGCCGTGGGCTCGGTGTGGTCCTACGGTGGGCTGCGTTTCGTCCAGGTGCTATCGATCGCGCCGGTCTTCCCCCTGATCGTCTCGCGAGTCGTCCAGCACGCCGGCGGCTCGGCGATCGGCGTGATCAACGCCGCGCGCATCGGCGCCGGCTTCATCGGCCCGGTGGTCGCGACCACCTTGCTCGCGTGGACGTCGCCCGGAGTCGTCTACTGTCTTCTGGCGGTGATCGGCCTGGCCTGCGTCCCGTTCGTCCGAACGCGCGAGGCCGGAGGACGGACGTGAGCGTGATCGAGCGGCCGCTCGTCGACATCCGCCTCGACGAGCTCGACACGCGCGGGGGCGTGCCGCCCGGCGTGTGCGGGGTCACGCAGCACGTCCGCTACGGAGAGTTCTTCACGTTCCTCGGACCGCCGAAGTCGGGCAAATCCGACGTGCTCAGGGCGATCGCCGGATTCCTGCCGATCACCCGCGGCCGTGTCCTCGTCGACGGCCGCGATATCTCGGTGGTCCCGCCGCGCCTGCGCGGCGTCGGCTATGTCTTCCAGGACGGCGCGCTCTGGCCGCACATGCCCGTGCGGGAGCACGTGGCCTTCGGTCTTCGCCAGCAGCGCCTGGCCGCCGACGAGATCGCGCGCCGAGTCGCGACCGTGCTCGGCCGCCTCGGGCTCGCGAACGTCGAGACGGTCAAGCCGCCCGAGCTCACGCTCGAGCAGCGCCGTCGTCTCGCCCTGGCGCGCGCGCTCGCCGTCGAGCCGCAGGTCTTGCTCCTGGATGAGCCCCTCGCCAACCTCGACCCGACCGCACGCAAGGCCCTGCGCCTCGAGCTGACGAAGCTTCATCGCGACCTGGCGGTGACGACCGTGCACGCCACCAGGAACGCCGCTGACGCGCTCGCTCTCTCGGACCGCCTTGCGGTCATCGACGGCGGCCGCGTCCTGCAGGTCGGCGATCCAGCCGAGCTCTACCAGCGGCCGCGGACCCGGGCCGTCGCCGAGGCTCTCGGGCCCGCCAACTTTCTCCCGGTTCGGGTCATCGAGGTTCGTGATCTCGGCGTCGTCGTCGAGACCGAGCGCGGCGACCGCGTGCCCGTCGCGGGCATCGGCACCCACCGGCTCGGCGACCGCGGGCTCCTGGTGCTGAGGCCGGAGACCCTGTCCATGACCGAAGCGGCCATGGCGCGGGGCCCGAGCATTCCCGGCCGGATCTCGCTCCGCGTGTTCGAGGGCGCTCGCCATCTCTACGAGATCGAGATCGGCGCCCACGCTCCCGTCCAGGTCGAGCTCCCCGCCGTCGGCGAAACCCGCATGTTCCGCCTCGGCGACCAGGTCCGCGTAGAAATCTCCACAGAAACCGTAGTCCTGATCCCCACCGACCCCTGACCCCGAATCACGACCCCGGCCCCGAACCTCAGCCGGAGTCTCAATCCCTCCCGCAATCACGATTCCCGAGTCGTAACCCCAACTCCAAGGCCCTAAGCCCTAAGCCAACGCGAGCGGAGCCGCGCGCCGCACTGCGCCCAGAACCATCTTGGTCGAGGGTTGAGCCTGGCCCGTCTCGTGTCAGCGTTCACCGAGCGTGCCGGACAGCCGTGAGCGGCCGGGGGCTGCCTCCCGCGACCTGTGTAGTCAGCGTTGACCCGAAGACGTCGCGTGTGAAATGACCGAGCGGGATGTTTGCAACCAGGTCGCGGGAGGCAGCCCCCGGCCGCTCACGGCTGCCCGCCACCCAGTGAAGCGAGAGACTAGACGGTGTACGTACGATCCTGCTCGAGGATAGAAATGCGACCGGAGTCGATGCGCGCCAGCTCCTCCCCAACCTCTTCGTGAAACTGCGGCTTCACGTGGAAGATCCAGACCGGGACGTCCGGCGGCAGCTTGTCGAGCTCGCGGCGAATCAGCGCAGGCGTCATATGCTTGGCGACCTGCGCCAGCGGGCCGAGTCGGTTCGGGAACGCGCACTCGAGGATGATCGCGCGCAGACCTCGGAGGCCGCGAGCCGTTTGCCAGAGCGCCTCGGTCGGCCCGGTGTCGCCCGAGTAGATCACTCCGGTCGAGCCGTCGTGGACGATGAAGCCGGCGGCCGGCACGGAGTGACTGACGGCGACCGGCGTGACCCAGAGGTCGGAGACACGCTGCTCGACGTCCTCGATCAACGTCCGGAACTTCACGACCGGGACGTCCGGGTGCGGGATTTTGCTGAAGTCGGGCCAGATCGCGTTGTTGAAGACGCCGGAGCGGAGCGTGGTGACGACCGGATCGATGGAGCTGATCGTGACCGCCGCCCCGACCTCGCAGAACGCGAGCGTCTCGGTGAGATAGGCGATTCCCGCGACGTGATCCAGATGCGCGTGCGACACGATCGCATGCTCGATCGCGAGCTGCTGGGGAACGGTCAGGGCGCCGGGGACCGAGCCGCCGTCGATCAGGATCTTGTCGTTGATGAGAAAGGCCGACGGGCGATGCCCGAGCCCTTCGCCTCCGAAGGCGCCGAGCACACGAATTTTCATCGCCTCGAAGATACTAACACACCGGAATCGTTGTAAGATGACGCGGAGCCCATGAGCGACGAAACGTTCGATTATCCGACGATGGCGCGCGCGTTGATAGTGGGTGACAAGGACACGGTGGCCAGAAAGACGCGCGAGGGGCTCGATCTCTCGCTCGACCCCAAGGCGCTCATCTTCAAGGGGCTCATCCCCGGGATGGACGTCGTCGGCGAGAAATTCCGCCGCAACGAGTACTACGTCCCCCAGGTGCTCCTCTCCGCGCGCGCGATGTACGCCGGGCTCGATCTGCTCAAGCCCCTCATCACGGCCTCCGCTCGCGGGGACGACTACCTCGGCATCGTCGTGATCGGCACCGCGCAGGGCGACCTGCACGACATCGGCAAGAACCTCGTCGCGATGATGCTCGAGGGCGCGGGATTCAAGGTGGTGAACCTCGGCCGCGACGTCGCGCCGGAAGCGTTCGTGACGGCCGTCGGCGAGCACGGGGCGAACATCGTCGGGATTTCGGCCCTGATGACCACGACCATGCCCGCGATGAAGCGCACGATCGACGCGCTGACCAAGGCCGGGCTCCGCGAGCGCGTGAAGGTGATGATCGGGGGCGCGCCGGTGAGCCAGGCGTTCGCGGACGAGATCGGTGCCGACGGGTATGCGAAGGACTCGACATTGGCCGTCGTCAAGGCCAAGGCGCTGGTCGGGGCGGCGGCGGTGACGTCGTGAAGGCGCGGGGCTGGGAGGTCGTCGAGCGGGTGCGCTCGGGCGAGTCGCTCGTGTTCGACGGCGGCTACGGCACCATGCTGTTCGCGGCCGGGCTCGCGAACGGGGCTTGCCCCGAGCTCTGGAACGACACCCACGCCCAGGTGGTGCAGGGGATCCACGCCGGATACTTCGGCGCCGGCAGCCACATCGTCGAGACGAACACGTTCGGGGGCACGCGGCTCAAGCTGAACGAGTACAAGATCGGCGACCGGACGCGCGAGCTGAACGAGAAGGGCGCGCGGCTGGCGCGGGCGGCGGCGTCGGCGTCCGGCTACATCGCGGGCTCGATCGGGCCCACGAGCCGCCTGCCGGTCGACTACGCGCTCGACGACGGCGTCACCGACGAGCAGTACCTCGAGACGTTTCGCGAGCAAGCCGAGGCGCTGGCCGAGGGCGGCGTCGATCTCTTCGCGGTCGAGACCATGATGTTTCCCCAGGAGTGCACGGCAGCGATTCGCGCGTGCAAGGCGGCGGCAGACCTGCCGGTGATGGCCACCATGTTCTTCCAGTACGAAGAGATCCACGACCGCGACCGCACCATGTGGGGCGAGAGCCCGGCCGAGGTCGCCAAGAATCTGCTCGCCGCGGGCGCCGACGTCATCGGCATGAACTGCGGCCGCGGCCCGGATCGCGCCATCGTGATCATCCGCGAGATGCGGCGGGTCACCGACGCGCCGCTCGTCGCCTATCCGAACGCGGGGCTGCCCGTGACGACGGGCGACACCGTGACCTACGAGCTCGGCCCCGAGGAGATGGCGCGCGAGTATCCCGCGCTCCTCGACGCCGGGTGCAACATCGTCGGGGCCTGCTGCGGGTCGAATCCCGAGCACATCCGTCGTATCGCCGCGGTCGTGCGAGCCGCGGGGCGTCGGCGGGCTGGGCACCGCCCGCCCGAGACGGGTCCCGCGCGCCGTCGTGCGCTGGCTCGCCGTCACGCGCCTGAGCCCCGACACCGTCGAAGCCGGCGGTGTCGCGCTCACGATTCCCGAGGTGCAGCGCCTCTGGGGCCCGATCGAGTGGGTGGCGACGGCCGTGTGCACGATCGGTGAGGGATTGGAGCGGCGCGTCGCCGAGCTCTGGGCGGCGCGCGAGCTGCCGCTGGCCTCCATGCTCGACAGCGTCGGCTCGGGGGCGGTCGAGAGCCTGGCCGAGTACGTCAATGATCTGCTGTGTCAGGAATCGATCCCACTCGGGTTGCCGGTCACGAACCGGGTGAGCCCTGGGTACGGGTACTGGGACGTGAGCCAGCAGAAAGCACTGTTCGCCCTCTGCCCCGGCGACGCGATCGGCGTCAGCCTCAACGAGGCCTGCTTCATGAGCCCGGTGAAGTCCATCTCGCTCATGGCCGCGGCTGGAACCCACGCGCGGGTCGACCACTACTTCAGCCAGTGCGCCCGATGCTGGATGCGCGACTGCGCCTACCGCCGCACCCCCGCGAAAAAAACTGTCCACCGCTAAGCCCACCGAGTCCCGCGCGACCTCGACGCGCGCAGTGTGTCCCCGGTGGTGAAGTCGTTCCGCGAGCGTGCGATGGACGGGTGCGCCCCCGGCGCCAGGCCCCGTCCATCGCGCACTCCCGCCAACCACCTCACCGCCAAGCCGAGGACGATCTGATACGATGCGGGGATGCGGCGGGATAACATCATTCTCGTGGGGTTCATGGGTGCCGGAAAATCGGTGTGCGGGCGGGTGCTCGCGCGCCGCCTCGGCCGCTGCTTCGTCGAGACCGACGACATGATCGTCGCCGGCGAGGGCCGCTCGATCCCCGAGATCTTCCGCGACGCGGGCGAGCCGCGATTCCGTCAGCTCGAGGCGGACACGCTCGAGGGCCTCAAGCTGAAGTCGGGGGAGGTCATCGCGACCGGCGGTGGTCTGCCGTGCCGTGAAGGCCGGATGGAGCTCCTGCGCCAGCTCGGGACGGTCGTGTGGCTCGACGGCGACGTGCGCGAGCTGCACGAGCGCGCCAGCCGGATCGGCAAGCGGCCCATGCTCGAGGGGCGCTCGATGGCCGACGTCGAAGCGCTCTATCGGGCGCGACAGCCCTACTACCGGCGGGCGCACATCACGGTCGACACGACCGGGATCGGCGCCGACCAGGTCGTTGCGCGCATTCTGACCGCGCTCAGGGAGGCGCATGCCGTACGAGCTTAGCCGCCGTCTGGGCGCGGGGCCGCTCCTGTGCGACGGCGCGATGGGAACCCTGCTCTACGCGCGCGGTGTCTCGCTCGATGCGTGCTTCGACGTCCTCAACCTGAACAACCCGCGCGTGGTCCAGTCGATCCACGCCGACTACATCGCCGCCGGCGCCGATTGCATCGAGACCAACACCTTCGGCGCGAATCGATTCAAGCTCGCGGTCCACGGGCTCGAGGGCCGGGTGCGCGAGGTCAATCGCCGGGGTGTCGTGCTCGCGCGCGACGTGCGCGAGAGCTCGGGCCGGGACGTGTTCGTGCTCGGCTCGATCGGGCCCCTCGGGAAGTATCTGGCGCCGCTCGGAACGGTCACCCGCGACGAGGCGCTGGCGGCGTTTCGGGAGCAGGCCGAGGCCCTCCTCGAGGGCGGCGTCGACGGCTTCATCGTCGAGACGTTTTCCGACCTGGAGGAAGTTGCGCTCGCGGTGGCGGCAATCCGCGCGATCACCGACGTCCCGATCATCGCCCAGATGGCGTTCACCGACGACGGCGTCACGTTCACGGGCCGGCCGGCGGCCGAGGTCGCGCGTGCCCTGCGTGGTCTTCCGGTTCAGGGCCTCGGGGCGAACTGCTCGGTCGGCTCGAGCACCCTCTACGAGGTCCTGGAGCAGATGCACGCCGAGGCCGGGGGGCTGCCCTTGTGTATCCAGCCCAACGCCGGCCTGCCGAGCCGGATCGGCGAGCGCCTGATCTATCTCTCGTCCCCTGCCTACATGGCGGAGTACGCCGAGCGGATGGTGAACGCGGGCGCTCGGCTCGTCGGCGGCTGCTGCGGCACCACCCCGCAGCACATCGCGGCGATGCGAGAAGTCCTCGATCGGAGGCGGCCGCCCCGGCCCGAGACCCGTCAGGCGACGGTCACGATCAGCCCGGTCGCGGTGGGTACGGCGCCCGACCTGCACATCGCCCGGCCGCCGACCTTGCTCGGGCGCAAGCTCGCCGCCGGCGAGTTCGTCGTCACGGTCGAGCTCGATCCGCCGCGCGGTCACACGGTCGAGAAGCTCGTGCAGGGCGCCAAGCTCCTGCGAGAGCGAGGCGTCGACATCGTCGACATCAACGACGGCTCGCTCGGCCGGGTTCGCATGGCGGTGCTGCCGACGGCGCTCCTCGTGCGCGACGCGACGGGACTCGACATCAACATGCACTTCACCTGTCGCGACCGGAACCTGATGGGTATCCAGGGTGATCTGCTCGGCGCGCACGCGCTCGACGTGCGCAACATCCTCGCGATGACCGGCGACCCACCGCGGGCGGGCGACTACGCCAACGCGACGGCCGTTTTCGACGTCGACGGCGTGGGCCTGATGGAGATCCTGCGCCGGATGAACGAGGGACACGACGCGACCGGCAGCAGCATCGGCGCGCCGACGTCCTTCTACGTGGGCGCCGCGCTGAACCCGGCGGCCGAGGATGTCGCGCGCGAGATCGACCGCTTTCAGCGAAAGGTGCGGGCCGGCGCTCGGTGGGTACAGACCCAGCCCGTGTACGACCTCGCGCAGCTCGACCGCTTCCTCGAGCGAGCGGGCGGCTCGCCCGTTCCGATCCTGGTCGGGATCCTGCCGCTCCACAGCGCGCGACACGCCGAGTTCCTTCACAACGAGGTGCCGGGTATCACGATTCCAGAGGAGGTTCGCCGGCGGCTTCGCGAGGCCGGCGATGGCGCCCTCCGCGTCGGGATCGAGATGGCGCAAGAGCTCGTCCGCGCCGTGCGGGCTCGTTACGCAGGCGCCTACCTGATGCCCTCGTTCGGTCGCTTCGAGGTGGTCGCGGAGGTGCTCGATGCGATCCGCTGAGCCGACCTCGCTCGGCGTTGGGGAGGCAGCGGAGGTGGTCCGCAAGGGGGTCCTGAGCCCCGTCGAGCTGGTAGACGCATGCCTGGCGCGGATCGGCGCGCTCGATGGAGATCTGCGCGCGTGGGCGCACGTCGACGCCGCCGGCGCCCTCGCCATCGCGCGTGAGCGCGAGTCGGAGGCGCGGGCCGGGCGACTGCGCGGGCCATTGCACGGCATCCCCGTCGGCGTGAAGGACATCTTCGACGTCGCCGGGATGCCGACCACCGGTGGCGCCAGGTCCTTCGCCCACACGCGGCCGGTCACGGACTCCGCGGCGGTCGCGCGCATCCGCGCGGCCGGCGCGATCGTGCTCGGCAAGACCGTGACTACGGAGTTCGCCTATCGCGATCCGGCGCCGACCCGAAACCCTTGGAACCACGGCCATACGCCCGGCGGCTCGTCGGCGGGCTCGGCCGCGGCCGTCGCGGCGCGCATGGTGCCGCTGGCGCTCGGCTCGCAGACGGTCGGCTCGGTGCTCCGGCCCGCCGCGTATTGCGGTGTCGTGGGCTTCAAGGGCACGCACGGTCTGGTTCCCGTCGCCGGGGTGATTCCGCTCGCGTGGTCACTCGATCATGTCGGCGTCCTCGCCCGCTCGGTGGCCGACGCCACGCTTGCCATGTCGGTGCTGGCCGACCGAGAGCTCGATGCGTCAGCGGCGGGGGCCCCGCGGCTCGCGTTCGCCCCCGAGCTCCTCGCTCGCGCCTCGCGGGAGGTCGTCGCCCACATCGAGGGGGTCGCTGATACGTTCGCCCGGGCGGGTGCCACGGTCTCGAAGATCGAGCTGCCTCCGTCGTTTCGGGAGCTCGCCGCGGCGGGGCTCACCGTGCTCGAAGCCGAGGCCGCGGCCTATCACGAGCCCTGGTTCGTCAAGCACGCCGACGACTATGGCCCGGAGATGCGGAACCTGGTCGAGGCGGGATTGCGCCTGTCGGCGACGGCGTACGTGAGCGCGAATCGCGCGCGTCTGGCCTTCCGTGACGACGTGATGTCTCTGCTGGCCGCGCACGACGCGCTCCTGTGTCCCACGGCGCCCGCGCCGGCGCCGGCCGGTCTCGGCTCGACGGGAGACGGCTCGCTCTGCGCGCCCTGGAGCAACGCCGGCGTGCCCGCGATCACATTGCCGAGCGGTATCGCTTCGTCGGGATTGCCCCACGCCATCCAGCTCGTCCAGGCCGCCGGGGCATCGAGCCGCCTCCTCACGGTCGCCGCCTGGTGCGAGCGCCAGCTCGGTTTCACTCAGGCTCCCGCGTCGAGCGCACCCGCCCGTGCTTGATCTGAAGATCGAGGGCGCCGAGGTCATCGACGGCACCGGGAGGCCCGGCAACCGCGCCGACGTCGGCATCAAGGACGACCGGATCGCGGCGATCGGCGATCTTCACCGTGAGCCCGCCGGCCGCAACCTGCACGCCTCGGGCAAGGTCGTGGCGCCCGGCTTCATCGACATGCACTCGCACTCCGACTGGCGCCTCTGGGAAAACCGCCGCGCCGAGTCGAAGGTGAGGCAGGGCGTGACCACGGAGGTCGTCGGGAATTGCGGCTTCTCCCCCGCGCCCGTGTCCTCGGAGTTCCTGGAGGACCTGCGCGGCTTCGCGCTGCACGTGCCCGCGGGTATGGATTTCAGCTGGCGCTCGGTCGGCGACTACCTTCGCGCGTTCGACGCCAGCGGCACCGCGCTCAACGTGATCCAGCTGATCGGCCACGGCACCTTGCGTGTAGCGGCGATGGGCTTCGCCCGCCGCGCCCCAACGGCGACCGAGCTCAGCCGGATGCAGAGGCTTCTGGCCGACGGGATCGAGGACGGCGCCTGGGGGCTCTCGACCGGGCTCATCTACGCGCCGGGCTCCTATGCCACGACCGACGAGGTGGTCACCTTGGCGGCCACGGCCTCGCGCCACCGAGGTTTCTACGCGAGCCACATCCGGGGCGAGGGCGCGACGCTCCTGGACGCGGTGAGAGAGGCGATCCACATCGGACGCGAGGGCGATCTGCCCGTCCAGATCAGCCACGTGAAGGCTGCGGGCCGCCCGAACTGGGGCAAGGTCGCCGACGCCCTCGAGCTCATCGACGAAGCGCGTGCCGAGGGACTCGACGTAATGGCCGACGTCTATCCGTACACCGCGTCCAGCACGAGCCTCCGGACGCTGCTACCGGATTGGGCGCTCGAGGGTGGAATCGATGCCATGCTCAAGCGCCTCGCCGACCCCGAGGACCTCGCGCGGATCCGCCGGGACATCGAGGCGCCCGAGACCGGTCAGGGCCTGCTCGATCGCATCGGGTGGGAGAACGTGATGGTGGCCTCCTGCCACCGACGCAAGGACGCCGAGGGCAAGCGCATCTCCGAGATCGCGGCCAGCCGCGGGATGGATCCGCTCGACGCTTCGATCGAGCTGATTGTCGCCGAGGGCGGGAAAGGATACATGATCCTCTTCCAGCTCGATGAGCGCGATCTCCGCCGGGCGCTGACTCATCCAGCAGTCATGATCGGCTCGGACGGCTCGGCGCTCGCGCCGTACGGCGAGCTTGCGGTGGGCAAGCCGCACCCCCGGAGCTATGGCACGTTCCCGCGGGTTCTGGGCGAGTACGCACGCGAGCAGCGCGTGCTGAGCTTGCCCCAGGCGATCCACAAGATGACCGCGTTGCCGGCGCGGCGGCTCGGGCTCAAGGACCGGGGCGTCGTCGCGGTGGGCGCCCGCGCGGATCTCGTCGTGTTCGATTCGCGTCGCGTCTCGGACCGTGCCACCTACCAGGATCCGCACCAGTACCCGGCCGGCATCGAGCACGTCCTGGTGAACGGGACGTTCGTCATCAAGGACGGCCAGCACACCGGAAGCCTGCCCGGACGCTTGCTGACGCCGCCGTGACGTCGTGAAAGACGGGCGAGAGCTCCGCGATCTGATTATGCCGATCCTCGCGGCGCCGTCCGCGGCCGAGGGTCTGACCACGACGTTGCGCCGGCTGGTCGAGCTCACCGGCGCCGCCGCCGGGGCGCTCATCTTTCGGCCGCACCGCCAGGAGCCGATCGTCGTCACGGCAAGCGCCAGACGCGCGCCGGCGACGCTCCGCGACTGGCTCACGACGGTCACCACCACGCCGGCGGCGCGCCCGGGGCTCACCCGGGTCGCGCCGCCGGGCGCGAACGGGCCGGCCTCGCTCCTGAGAACGCCGCTCGGCGCGGCGAGTCGGCGCGTGGGCGAGCTGGTCCTCCTCGGGCGGGTCGGGAGTCTCACGGCGGCTGCGCTGCCGGCCGACCTCCCGCACGAGCTCGGAGCGGTTCTCGACCACCTCAGCGAGCGGGAGCAGCGGGCGGGCCGCGCCGCCGCAGCCGCCGAGATCGCGCGGGTGCTCACGACGCGACACACGCTCGACGAGCTGTTCGCCGCCTTCGCCGGGGGCGTCGCGAAGCTCGTGGCATTCGACTCGCTCACCATGTCGCTCCTCGATGCCGAGCGCCGTGAGTTCGAGCTCATCGACGTGTCGGCGCGCGGCTTCACCTCGCGGGGGCCGCGCGAGCGATGGATGCCCCTCGAGGGCACGCTGCTCGGCCGCGTCGTGGCCACCGGCGGCCCGGTGCGGATCGACGACACCGAACGCGATGACGTTCCCGAGGCGAGCCGCCGAATCTTCGCGGCAGAGGGCTTCCGCGCGGCGGCGTTCGTGCCCCTCGTGTCCAGCGGCCACGTCCTCGGGGCGGTTGTTCTTGCCGCGCGGCGGCCGCGCGCCTTCGACGACGCCGACATCGAAAATATCGGTGAGCTGGCGCGGCCGCTGGCGCTCGGGATCGAGCAGCGGCGTCTAACCGACGAGAGCCGACGCCGGGCCGACGAGCTCGCGGCGCTCCACGCGACGAGTCAGCTCATCACGGCGCGCCTCGACGTGGCGTCGGTCCTCGACCGCATCAGCCTCTCGGTGCCGGCGCTGATCGGCGCCAGCGGGTGCGGGATCGGGCTCTTCAATAGCGAGCGGACGCAGGTCGTCCAGGCCGCCGCCCACGGATTCCAGAGTGAGGAGTGGCGTACGTTGTCGGTCCCGGCCGGCGAGGGGATCATCGGCCGGGTGGCCGCCGAGGGCGTCGCGATCCGGGTCGCCGACGTGCAGACCGATCCGCGCTCGGCGCGACGCGAGGTCGACGAGCGCGAAGGCATCCGGTCGATGCTGTGCGTGCCCCTCAAGGTCGTCGGCGCAGTCATCGGGGTCGTCTCCGCATTCTCGACGCGGCCTGGCAGCTTCACGGCACACCACCAGCGCGTGCTCGAGGCCTTCGCCGAACAGGCGGGCATCGCCATCCACGGCGCGCGGCTCTTCGACGAGAGCGTGCGCGGCACCCGCGAGACCCGCGCGCTCCTCGAGGCCGGCCGTGCCGTCACCGCCAGCCTCGACGTCGGCCGAACGATCAGGATGATCCTGGAGGAGGCCCGGGGAGTCCTGGGAGTCGACTCGTGCAGCGTGTCGACGTTCGATCCGGCGACCGACCAGCTGGTCATGGTCGCGAGCCTCGACGTTCCACAAGAGCTGGTCTCGACGGTCCGGCTGCGCCTCGGCGAGGGGGTGACGGGGCGCGCGGTACAGGAGCGGCGGCCGATGCAGAGCCCCGACCTCTGGACAGACACCCGCCACAAGTATCCGCACCTCGCGCGGACAGGCGGCTTCCGCTCGATGCTCTCGGTACCGCTCCTGGTCGGCGAGCGGGCGATCGGAGCCATCAGCGTCTTGCGGCGCGATGTCCACGAGTTCTCGGCTCACGAGGAGGAGCTGCTGGTGGCGCTGGCCGACCAGGCGGCGATCGCGCTGGATCACGCGCGTCTCTACACCGAGCTGGAGGCGATGGTCGCTGACCGTACCCGCGAGCTCGACACCCAGAAACGGTTTGTCGAGGTGGTCCTGGAGACCCTGCCGCTCGGGGTATTCGTGCTGGACGCCGATCTGAACGTCGTTCGGGTGAACTCTGCGGGCGGCCGTGCCCTGGCGTGCGACCCGGGGGTTCGTGCTCCGCTGGCCCGGCTGCTTCCCGCCGACAAGGCGGCGCTGATCCAGACCTTGCTCCGGGAGGCGTTCCGGACCCGGCGCGTGAGCTCGGTCGATGAGGAGATGGTGATCGCAGGCGACGCGAAGATCTTTCGCCTGACCGCGGCGCCCGTGGAGGCCGCGAGCGATCGCGGCACGCACGCCGTGCTCCTGGTCGAGGACGTCACGCTCGCCAAGCGACTCGAGCACCAGATGCTCCTGACCGAGCGGCTCACGACGGCTGGACGCCTCGCGGCCGGGGTCGCCCACGAGCTCAACAACCCGCTCGCGACGATCGCCGGATGCTCCGAGTCCCTCTTGAGCCGGCTGGGCGAGAGCGATTCGGCCACCCTGTCGGAGCCCGGGGAGTTCCGGCACTACCTGCGGCTCATCGAGGAAGAGGCGTATCGCTGCAAGGAAATCACGGGAAGCTTGCTGCACTTCGTCCGCGATCCCGGGAGCCAGCGGACCGCTACCGACCTGAACGGCGTCGTCGTGAAGGCGGCCGAGCTTCTGTCCCACCAGTCGCGGTTCGCGCGGAGCCGCGTGGTGACCGAGCTCGATCCCGAGCTGCCGCCGGTGGCGGCGAACGAGGGCCAGCTCCGCCAGGTATGCCTCGGGCTCGCTTCGAACGCGCTCGAGGCGATGGAGGGCAAGGGAACCTTGACTGTGCGATCGCGTCGCACCCGTGGCGAAGTCGAGATCGAGCTGGAAGACGAAGGGCCGGGGATTCCGCGGGAGAACCTCAGCCGCATCTTCGATCCGTTTTTCACGACCAAGCCCCCCGGACAGGGAACCGGTCTCGGGCTCGCCATCGCCCAGGGCATCGTGAACGATCATGGCGGTCGGATCGAGGTGAGCTCGGTGATCGGCAAAGGGAGTATCTTCCGTGTGGTGCTACCCCTGTGACCCATCCTATTCGGATCCTGATCGCGGATGACGAGCGGAACCTGCGCGAGCTGATCGTGCGCGAGCTCGGCCGGCGGGGCCACGAGGTCGAAGGCGTGGCCGACGGCGTGGCCGCGCTGGAGCGCATCCGAGAGACCCCGTTCGACGTCGTGGTGCTGGACATGCGGATGCCGCACAAGGAAGGCATCGACGTTCTGCGCGAGCTGGCGACGTTCCCCGAGGCGCCTCAAGTCATCATGCTGACGGGCTTCCAGGAGGTCTCCACCGCGGTGGAGGCCATGAAGCTCGGTGCCTACGACTACCTGACCAAGCCGACCAAGATCGAAGAGCTCGACGTCGTCGTGCGCAAGGCGGCGGAGAAGGGCCAGCTCGTTCGCGACAACGTGGCCCTGCGCGCCCACGCACCCGGCGCCGCGCCCTTCGGCGGTCTCTTGACCCAGAGCGCCCGGATGCACGAGGTGCTGCGGATCATCGATCGCGTGGCCCCCACCGATTCGGCGGTGCTGGTCCTGGGCGAGAGCGGCACCGGCAAGGAGCTGGTCGCCCGGGCGATCCACGAGCGCTCGACGCGAACTGCGCGGGCGTTTGTGCCGATCCACTGCGGCGCGCTGCCGCGGGAGGTCTTCGAGTCCGAGCTGTTCGGTCACGAGAAGGGCGCGTTCACCGGCGCGGTCGGGACCAAGCCGGGGCTGGTCGAGCTCGCCGACGGCGGCACCCTGTTCCTCGACGAGATCGGCGAGATGGAGCCGGATAGCCAGGTGAAGCTCTTGCGCGCGATCGAGACCGGAACGTTCTTCCGGGTCGGGGCCACGCGCCCGCGGCGGGTCGACGTCCGGCTCGTGGCCGCCACCAACCGCGATCTGGCCGAGGCGATGAAGACGGGAGAGTTTCGGCAGGACCTCTACTATCGGATCAACACCATCACCGTCAGCCTCCCGCCCTTGCGCGAGCGTCGGGACGACGTGGCGCTCCTGGCCAGGCACTTCGTCGAGACGAACGCGAAATACGGGCTCAAACGGCTGGCCGCCGCCACGCTGGCGGCGCTCGAAACCTATGCGTGGCCCGGCAACGTCCGCGAGCTGCTGCACGCCGTCGAGCGCGCCGTGATCCTGAGCAAGGGAGACGAGATCTTTCCCACGGATCTTCCCCCGGAGATCCTCGGATCGAACGCGCCGTCCGTGCCATCGGCCAGCGACAGCCTCGAGGCGATGGAGCGCCAGCACATCATCGCGGTCCTCAAGCAGGTGAACGGTCATCGCGGCAAGGCCGCGGCCCTGCTCGCGATCGATCCCAAGACGCTGTACCGCAAGATCAACTCCTACGGCATCGTGCCGGCCGAGCTCCGCTGACGGTCGAGGCGTGACGCGGGGCGCTAAACCGCCCCGCGCAGTTGCGTGTCGCCTCAGCCTGTGTACACTGAGAGCGTCCGCCGCTTTGGGCGGACCTCGCCTCCGATGAAAGTGACCTTCCGCGTTCGCGGGGCGTGCAAGAGAGCGGAAGACAGTCCGAGGGGGTTCCGATGGCATCTAAACTCTATATAGGCGGTCTTGCGTACTCCACGACCAGCGAAGGGCTCCGGGAGTTCTTCACACAGTGCGGTAATGTCCTGTCCGCGACCGTGATCACCGATCGTTTTTCCGGGCAGTCCCGGGGATTCGGGTTCGTGGAGATGAACACGGCGGAGGAGGCCCAGGCCTCGATTTCTCAGCTGAACGGGCGCGAGCTCGATGGCCGGAGAATCACGGTGGAGATCTCGAATCCGCAGGCCGCCCGTACGGGTGGCGGTGGCGGCGGCCGGCCGGGCGGCGGTGGCCGACCGGGCGGTGGCGGACGCGGTCCTGGTGGCGGTGGCGGGCGGGACAGCGGCTACGCTCATCGGCCGTCCAAGCCCGTGAAGTGGTGAGACCGAAACGATACGCGGGAGCCACTCGGGCACGGTAAGACCGAGACTGCCGTAATCGTAGGCAGAGCGGGGGTCAGCCATACCAGGCTGACCCCCGTGTCGTTTCTACCGACCGGCGCGCTTCAGCTCAAACGGTAGGCGCCGCCTCGGCTCCGTCGAAGATCCGATCGTAACGCCCGTACTCCCGCGCGGCGTCCATGAACCACTTCACGATCTCCGCGTCGGAGCGCGGCGGGATCTCGCACGACGTCGACAGGATGAAGGCCGAGTGCCGGGCCGCCGCATCGATGCAACGCCGTACGTCGGCGACCATCGCCTCCTTCGTCGACCGCTCGAACTTCGTCGCGTCCACGTTGCCGATCGCGACGGCCCGCCCCTTCGAGACTTCCATGAACCGGCTGAGCTGGTCCACGTAGAGGGTCGGATCCGCCTGCTGGTCGAGGTCGAACGAGACCGTCGTGAAGCCGCAGCGGAGCAGGTCCTCGTAGATCGGGTACGTCGTTCCGCAGATGTGCGTGGTCACGCCGACCTTCTTGGCCTTGAAGTAGTCGACCAGCTCCTTGTGGTAGGGCGCGACGAAGTCCCGGTAGTTGTCGGGCGAGATCAGGCTGATCGAGGCGGTCGGCTCGGAGAACGAAAGCCCGATCCCCGTCTTGGCGATGGCGTCGCCCCAGATCTTGCAGAAGTCGGTCGCGACCCGCATCAGATCGTGGATGAACTGCGGGTCCTCGAAGGTGTCGAGCAGCATCGTCTCGGGGTTGCGCAGCAGCATCGCGATCGTCCAGGGACCGACCGCGACCGCGCCGATGGCCGTCGGCGGCTTGGCGCGCACGAGCGCCTCGCACTGCTCGAGGAACCCCGGCAGACGCGCCGTCTTGTACGGGTCGGGCATCGCGAGATGCGCCAGCTTCGCCTTGTCCTCGTGCAGCACGTGCTGGTCGATCGACGGCACGACGTAGTCCGAGTACTTCACGCGGCACCCGAAGGCCTCCGCCTCCTTGGCCAGGTCGTTGTAGGCCAGGACCACGTCGGGCTGATACCGCTCGTAGTAGTTCAGCATCGCCGTGATCGCCTTCGGCACGTTCGTGCAGTACTCCTGGATCGACAGGCCGTCGAGGGTGCCGGCGAACGAGGCGACGATCGGGTAGACGGGCACGCGATCGGCGAAGGACCGGCGATAGGCGGCGACCACCCGATCGCGGTTCGTGAACTGCGAGCGACCGTGCTCGACCTCCCAGATCCGGCTGGCCTCCATGTATTTCGGCGGCAGCTTGGCCTCGTACTCCATGAACTGGGTGATCGGATAGCGGATCCCGCCGTTGTGGGTGCCCTTGAGGCCCTCGATGACCTCTTCCATCTGAGTCCAGGGGATCGTGAAGGCCATCTCGTGGTCCTGCGTCTGGCCGAAGATGCGGTCGCCCGAGCACGGCAGGATCACCTGCGGCTGGTCCGTCCGCATCGTCGTCACGATGATCTCCGAGCAGTCGATGCGGCCCCCGAACGACGAGGTGATCTTGCCGCCCCGCTTCCAGAGCGCCGCCTGCGTCAGGCGCATGACCTGGGCGGGGTTGGCGTAGATGCAGACCAGGTGCGGCTCGAAGGTGGTGCGGTCGAGCGGCGCCACCAGGAGCGTGGAATACTCGCCCGGGGCGAACTTGTCGACCGCGGCCTCGGAACGCTGGCCCGCCGCCTTCGTCTCGGTGTACATGCCCTCGCAGAGCGTGCCAGAGTTGTGCAGGTGGGTCGGCTTCTCGAAGCCGAGCGCCGCGATGCCGAGCGAGCAGATGTGGTCCTCGCGCGTGAGCGCGATCATCCAGCCGTAGCGCCGGGCCATGTCGATGACCTGGCAGTTCATGCTGAGCTTCTTGAAATCGCGGGCCGGCCGCCGGGCTTTCTCGGGGATTTCCTCGCCCGGGCGCAGCATCCGGATGGCCACCGGGAACGTTTGCGGGCGGATGTAGAGCTGAAGCTCTCGATCAGCCGTCTTGACGTCGATCATGAGCACCGCCTCCCGGTGCAGCGTACTACATTTTTCACGCGCGCCCCGGCCAGCGGGGCCCCAGCCGGCAACGGGCGCGGTCTCGCGAAATCCGCTCCAAGAGAGGTAGAATACGCGCGCTCCAGCGGGGGAGTACCCGCCGCCGCGGCGTCCCGGGCCGGCTACGCCGGGCGGGGCGCGGCAGCCGACCAATATCAGGGGAGGGTCCAGATGCAGTCGCCCAGTGCGAGCTATAGCCTGACTGTCCGGCTGGAGATCACCAACAAGCCCGGCATGCTCCGGCAGGTCACCTCGGCCATCGGCAAGGCCGGCGGCGATATCGGCGCGATCGACCTGGTCCAGGTGGGCAAGTCGACGATCACGCGCGACCTCACGTTCAAGGCGCGAGACGAGCCGCACGGCCAGCAGATCGTCGACAGGATTCGTGGCGTCCGTGCCGTGAAGGTCGTGAACGTCTCCGACCGGACCTTCCTGATGCACCTCGGCGGCAAGATCGAGGTGAAGGGCAAGATGTCGGTGAAGACGCGCGACGACCTCTCGATGGCGTACACCCCGGGCGTCGCCCGCGTGTGCATGGCCATCCATCACGATCCGCAGAAGGCCTACGCGCTGACGATCAAGCAGAATTGCGTCGCCGTGGTCACCGACGGCACCGCCGTGCTCGGGCTCGGCGACATCGGCCCGGCCGCCGCGGCGCCGGTGATGGAAGGCAAGGCGCTCATCTTCAAGGAATTCGCCGGCGTCGACGCGTTCCCGATCTGTCTGGCGACGAAAGACGTCGACGAGATCGTCTCGATCGTCAAGGCGATCTCCCCGATCTTCGGCGGCATCAACCTCGAGGACATCGCCGCACCCCGGTGCTTCGACATCGAGACGCGCCTGCAGCGGGACCTCGAGATCCCGGTGTTCCACGACGACCAGCACGGGACCGCCGTGGTCGTGCTCGCCGCCATGATCAATGCGTTGAAGATCGTCAAGAAGCGGCTTTCGGACGCGCGGATCGTGTTCATCGGGGCGGGCGCGTCCGGGATCGCGACGGCGAAGCTGCTCATGAAGGCCGGCGCCAAGCACATCATCGCCTGCGACCGGGCCGGCGCGCTCTATCGCGGCCGCACCGACAACATGAATTCGATGAAGGAATGGTTCGCCAAGCACACCAACGAAAAGCGTCTGCGCGGCACCGCCGCCGACGCGCTCAAGGGCGCCGACGTCTTCATCGGGCTCTCGGGGCCCGGTGTGGTCTCGCTGAAGGACATCAAGGCCATGAACCGCGACCCGATCGTCTTCGCGATGGCCAATCCGGTCCCGGAGATCTTGCCGGAGGAGGCCGGTCCCTACGTCCGCGTGATGGCCACCGGCCGCTCGGACTATCCGAACCAGATCAACAACTCCTGCTGCTTCCCCGGATTCTTCCGCGGCATGCTCGACGTGCGCGCCCGGCGCGTGAACGACGAGATGAAGCTGGCCGCCGCGCAGGCGCTGGCGGAGATCGTGACCAAGGAGGAGTTGGGCGAGGAGTACATCACGCCCTCGATGTTTGACAGTCGGGTGGTGCCCGCGGTCGCGGCGGCCGTCGCGGAGGCCGCCATCAAGACCGGCGTCGCTCGGCGCAAATCGCGCGGCGCGACCGTGGCGGCCTCACGATAACCGCGCGACCGCCGGGGCGGACGCCGATTCACTCGCAAACCATCACACGAGGGGAGCTATGGCTCAGTCGAAGGTGATGAAGGCGGATCTTCCGATCGAAGCGCTCCTCAAGGAAAAGCGAAAGTTTCCCCCGTCCAAGGCGTTCGTGAAGAACGCCGTCATGAATCGCAAGGCGATCTACGCCGAGGCCCAGCGGAACCCCGTGAAGTTCTGGGAGCAGCGGGCGCGCGAGCTTCACTGGTTCAAGCCCTGGAAAAAGACGCTCGAATGGAAGCCGCCGTACGCCAAGTGGTTCATCGGCGGCAAGCTGAACGTGGCCTACAACTGTCTCGACCGTCACGTGACCGGGCCGCGCAAGACCAAGGCTGCGCTCATCTGGGAAGGCGAGCCGGGAGATTCGCGGGTCCTCACGTACTGGGATCTCTACCGCGAGGTCAACCTGTTCGCGTCGGCGCTCAAGCGCCACGGCGTCCGCAAGAGCGATCGCGTGACGATCTACATGCCGATGGTGCCCGAGCTGCCGATCGCGATGCTGGCCTGCGCGCGGATCGGCGCCGCCCACAGCGTGATCTTCGGCGGCTTCTCGCCCGAGGCGGTGCGCGAGCGGATCCACGACGCCGAGTCCACGCTCGTCATCACGGCCGACGGCGGCTGGCGACGGGGCTCGACGGTGCCGCTCAAGAAGAACACGGACGAGGCGCTGCGCGGGGCCCCGGGCGTGAAGACGGTCGTGGTGCTGAAACGCACGGGCCAGCCGGTCGAGATGCAGAGCGGTCGCGACATCTGGTGGGACGACTTCGTCAAGGGCGCGCCCGCCCAGTGTCCGGCCGAGCCGATGGACTCCGAAGACCTCCTGTATCTGCTGTATACGTCGGGATCCACGGGCAAGCCGAAGGGCATCATTCACACGACCGCCGGCTATCTGACCGGCGTCGCGGCGACTCACAAATGGATCTTCGATCTGCACGACGAGGACGTCTACTGGTGCACCGCCGACATCGGCTGGGTGACCGGTCACTCCTACATCGTCTACGGGCCGCTGGCGAACGGCGCCACGACCGTGATGTACGAGGGCACGCCCGACCATCCCGACAAGGACCGGTTCTGGCGGATCGTCGAGAAGTACGCGGTCACGATCTGCTACACGGCGCCGACCGCGATCCGGACGTTCATGAAGTGGGGCGAGGAATACCCGAGGCGCTGCGATCTCTCGAGCCTGCGGCTGCTCGGTTCCGTCGGCGAGCCGATCAACCCGGAAGCGTGGGTCTGGTACTGGAAGGTGATCGGCGGCGGCCGCTGCCCCGTCGTGGACACGTGGTGGCAGACCGAGACGGGCCACATTCTCATCACGCCGCTGCCGGCCCTCACGGTCCTCAAGCCGGGATCGGCGACTCTACCGTTTCCGGGCATCGACGCCGAGGTGCTCGACGAGAAGGGCAACGCCGCGAAGGCGGGCTATCTCGTGCTCAGGAAGCCGTGGCCGGGAATGCTCCGCGGTATCTGGGGCGATCCCGACCGGTTCGTGAAGCAGTACTGGTCGAAGTACGACAACATCTATTTCACGGGCGACGGCGCCAAGCGCGACGAGGATGGCTACTTCTGGCTCCTCGGCCGCGTCGACGACGTCATGAACGTCTCGGGGCACCGGGTCTCCACGATGGAAGTCGAGTCGGCCCTGGTCGATCACAAGTCGGTCGCCGAAGCGGCCGTGATCGGCAAGATGCACGACATCAAGGGGCAAGCGATCGCGGCGTTCGTCACCGTGAAGAGCGGTGTCGAGGGCTCGCCCCAGCTCATGGACGAGCTGAAGGCGCACGTCGCGAAAAAGATCGGAGCTCTGGCGCGCCCCGACGACGTCATTTTCTCGGCCGAGCTGCCGAAGACGCGGAGCGGAAAGATCATGCGCCGCCTCCTTCGCGACATCGCCGAGGGCAGGGCGCTCGGCGATACCACGACCCTGGCGGACCCCACGGTCGTGGCGCAGCTCAAGTCGAAGTACGAGGAGCAGGAGGGCTAGCGGCCCGTGATCGCAGCAAATTGCTTGTGCGACGGGCACTTTCGGTATGATAGGCGCGCCAACGCGCAATTCGAACCCTCGAACATAAAGGAGACCTATGCGGGCGGCTAAAGTTCCACTCAACGAGCTTCGCCGTGTCGTCGTGGCCGCATCCGTCGGCAACATCATCGAGTGGTACGACTTCTACATCTTCGGGAGCCTGGCCTCCATCCTGGCGGTGAAGTTCTTCGAGAAGGGGCACCCGGTCGCCGCCTTCCTCAGCACGGTCGCGATCTTCTCGGTCGGCTTCCTGATCCGACCCCTGGGGGCGTTCGTGTTCGGCTGGCTCGGTGACAAGGTCGGCCGGAAGTACACCTTCATCGTGACGCTGACCGGTATGGGCCTGGCGACCGCCCTCATCGGCTTCGTGCCGACTTATCAGTCGATCGGTCTCGCCGCGGCCTTCATTCTCTTCGCGCTGCGCCTGATCCAGGGTCTCTGCCTGGGCGGGGAGTACGGCGGCGCCATCACCTACGTCGCCGAGCACATCGAGGATGAGCATCGCGGGTACTACACCGGCTGGCTGCAGACCTCGCCCACGCTCGGCATCGTCGTGTCACTGGCGACGATCATCGGGATCCGGACTTACCTGGGCGTCGAGGCATTCAACGACTGGGGCTGGCGGCTGCCGTTCATCATCTCGCTCCTCCTGGTCGCGATCGCGATCTGGATCCGGCTCTCGCTCGGGGAGACACCGATCTTCCAGGAGATGAAGGCGCGTGGCCGCACCACCACCAACCCGTGGCGCGAGGCGTTTCTCAGCAAGAACTTCAAATACGTGGCGATCGCCAGCGTGGTCGTGCTGGGACAGGGCTGCGTCTGGTACAGCGGGCAGTTCTGGGCGCTCTACTTCTTGCAAACGGTCAAGAAGCTCGACGTGCTGACCTCCAGCTACATCGTCGGCATCGCGCTGCTGATCGCCACGCCCACGCTGATCTTCTGGGGCTGGCTCTCGGACAAGGTCGGACGTAAGCCGATCATCCTGGGCGGCATGGCCCTGGCGTCGCTCACGTACTATCCGCTCTACAGCGCCCTTGGCAACTATGCCGATCCCGCGAACGTCAACTACCCGATGGCGATTCTCATCGTCGTGATCCTCGTCAACTACGTCGGCATGACCTACGGGCCGATCGGGGCGTTCCTGGCCGAGTTCTTTCCGAGCCGGATCCGTTACACCTCGGTGTCGGTGCCCTACCACATCGGCAACGGCTGGGGTGGCGGTCTGGTCCCGATCGTCACGACCTCGATGTTCCTCTCCACCGGTAGCGTGGGGTATGCCCTGATCTATCCGATCGTGGTCCCGGCCGTCATGTTCCTCATCGCCATCTTCGTGATGCCCGAGACTCGCAAGCACAGCATCTGGGAAGAGGGCGCAATCGAGGCGTCCCGCTCTCGCGCCTGAGCGCAACGCGCTAAGTCTCGCTCGCTGATACCGCGCCCCTCGGGCCTCGTCCTCGGCTGAACCGCCCAGGGCGAGGCCCGATCTGCTTCGCGTCGCATGCAATTTCCGGAAGTCGGCGATCTCGCCCGATGCGGTGGGCAAAATGTGCCCATTCTGCCGCCAAAAATGACAGGCCAAAAGGGCAAACCGCCCTGACCCTCTCTCGATGTCTCCCTCCAAGGCCAGACGATCATTGGTGAATCAATCCCTTTCCCCCGCCGTCTCATCTCAGGCATAGGGGTTGCACTCGTCTTTGGCCCAGTTAGAGGGTCAGGGGTGCCAGGGAGGCCTACACCATGGAGACGATTCGAGAGCGGTTGGAAGAGGACCTTAGAACGGCTGTCGGCCGGCTCCGCATGATCGGCGGGGCGGTTGCGGTCGAGGAGTTAGCTGGAGCGATCGGCGACAACTCGCCGTACGCCGACGAGGTCGACGAGATCCAGGAGAACGAGCGTCGCGAGATCGGATTCGCCACGCGCGAGCTTCTGGTGGGCCGGGTCAACCGGCTCACGGCGGCGCTCGAGCGGTTGAAGAGCGGCGACTATGGGACCTGTGTCGAATGCGAAGAACTTATCTCGCCCGCGAGGCTCCAGGCGCTGCCTGAAGTCACGACGTGCGTTCGGTGCCAGGACCGGCTCGAGCGCCTCGGGCGCCAGTTCGTACCGGCCGAAGACGAGCTCGAGACGGCCGACGAAGACTAACTGACGTCGCAGCCAACCTGTGCCGGCGGGGCCGGAGAGAAATCCGGCCCCGCTGTTTTTGTGTAGTCTAAGGGCCGTGCGGACGCCGCTGCTCGACCTCGCGCGCCCCGGATTCAGCCGCCTCTGTCGCGCCTACTTCGGTCTCGAGCTGTCGGGCGTCGCCAATATTCCGCCGAGCGGGCCTCTGATCATCACGCCGAATCATCAGACCTTCGCCGACCCGGCCCTTGTCACGATCCCGGTGAAGCGACGCGTCTACTACATGGCGTGGAACCGGCTCTTCGAGATCCCGGTGTTCAGCTGGATGATCCGCCGGCTCAGAGCGTTTCCCGCCCGAATCGATTCGGCCGATCCCTCATCGGTGCGGGAAGCCGTGCGGCTGCTCACGGCGGGCCACGTCGTGATGATCTTTCCCGAAGGAGGGCGCACGCTCACCGGAAACGTCGAGCGCTTCAAGCTGGGGGCCTTCCGCCTGGCCGCCACGCTCCGCGTTCCGGTCTTGCCCGTCACGATCGCCGGCGGCCACGAGTCGTGGCCGCCCGGGCGCGTGTTTCCACGGCCGGGACGGATCTCGATCACCTATCATCCGCTACTCGAGCCCGATCCCGCGCTCGAGCCGCGGCAGGCCGCCAGCGCGCTCGCCCAGCGCGCTCGGTCGGTCATCGCGGGCACGCTCGGCGAGACCTCGGCGGCACCGTGCGTCTGAGTCAGCGCCGAGCTCTTCGACCGGTCCTCAGAACGGCACCCGCGGCTCGTCGAGCGCGGGGGACATCATCGCGACCGGCATCAGGCGCGTCGACGTCGCAAATCCAACTCGGCCGCGCCAGTCGATCAGGATGAGACCACCCTGTCCGCCGCCTTCGTCGACGAGCAGGTCGACGGCCACCTTCGCCGCATAGTCCGGGTCGTCGGCATCCTTCAGATATCGGAGCGCGCGGTGGCCGAGGACGACGCGCATGATCGCCTCGCCGTCGCCGGTGCACGACACGCCGCCGATCGAGCTGTCGGCGTAGGTGCCGCAGCCGATGAGGGCGCTGTCCCCGACGCGCCCGGGGAGCTTGCCCGGAGTTCCGCCCGTCGACGTCGCCGCTGCGATGGTGCCGTTGCGGTCGAGGGCGACCGCGCCCACCGTGCCGCCGCCTCGTGTGGCGGGCTGACGCGCGAGCTCGGCGTGACGTTTTCGCTGCCGGTCGGTGACGAGCGAGGCGGGGTCGCACTCCGGGATTCCGACGGAGCGGGCGAACGCGAGGGCGCCCTCGCCGACCAGCAGAACCTGGCGGCGCGACTCGAGGACGCGCCGCGCGACGGTGATCGGATTCGCGATGCGCGAGAGGGCCGCGACGGCTCCGCACTGGAGCCGGTCGCCTTCCATGATCGAGGCGTCCACCTCGACGGCCCCGTCGCGGTTGAGAACCGACCCGCGGCCGGCATTGAAGCGCGGATCGTCCTCGAGCGCGCGCACCGCGCGTTCGAGCGCGTCGAGCGCCGCGCCACCATCCGCCAGCACACGCCAGCCGGCCAGCGCGGCGTCCCGCACGCCTTGACGGTAGTCGCCCGCTTCGGCTGGATTGGCGCCGGCCCCGCCTTGAACGATGATGGTGGGCACGCGGGTCGTCGGGGCGCGGTCGGCGGATGACGGCATCGCCTTCACCGTGTCACAATCCCGCCGGATTGCAAAATCCTCGCTCGATCAGCAGCCTGAATGCTCGCATCGTCGCCTGTCGGCGGTGTCCCAGGCTCGTGAAGCATCGCGAGGCCGTCGCGGCATCCCCGCCGCGGCGCCACCTCGGCGAGAGCTACTGGGCCAGGCCGCTGCCGGGTTTCGGCGACCCGCGCGCGCGGCTCCTCCTGGTGGGGCTGGCGCCCGCCGCGAACGGCGGCAATCGCACGGGGCGGATGTTCACCGGGGATCGCAGCGGCGACTGGCTCTTCGACGCGCTCCATCACGCGGGCTTCGCCAGCCAGCCGACGTCCGAGCGCCGGGGCGATGGTCTCAGTCTCCTCGACGCCTACGTGACCGCGGCCGTGCGGTGCGCGCCGCCCGATAACAAACCGACGCTCGACGAGTTCGCGCGCTGTGCGCCGTACCTGGTCACCGAGCTGCGGCTCCTCACCCGTGTGCGTGTGGTCGTTGGGCTCGGTCGGATCGGCTGGCAGGCCTACCTCAGAGGGCGGCTGGCGCTCGGGGCGCCCCGTCCGCGGCCGGTCCCGAAGTTCGGCCACGGCGCGGTAACCCGGTTCGACGACGGCGTGACCTTGATCGCCACGTATCATCCCAGCCAGCAGAACACGTTCACCGGCAAGCTGACGCGGCCGATGCTTCGGGGAATCTTCGAGACGGCGCGCCGTCTCCTGGAGCACGACGCGATCGCGCCGGGCGGCGAGGCCTAGTCGGTCAGATCAGCGGGGAGGCGAGGCCGCTCGCCGACGGTCAGCGACAGCTCGCGACGCTGGCCGTCACGAAGGATCGTGATGCGCGTCCGCTGGCCGGGCTTGAGGGCCTTTACCTTCGCCAGATAATCCTGGTGCGTCCGGATCGGCGTGCCCTCGATCGCGGTCAGGATGTCGCCGCCGACCAGATACTCTTCGCCCTGGACGACCACCGAAAGGCTGCCGCCGCGGACGCCGGCGCGCTCCGCCGGGCTACCGTCGAAGACGATCTCGATCAGGTAGCCGGGCGACAGCGGCAGGCGAAGGATCGAGGTGACCTGCGAGTCGATCTCACGGCCCTGAAGCCCGAGCCAGGGGCGGATCACGCGGCCGGTCTCGCGCAGGTCACGGAGGATCGCCTTGCCGGCGTTGATCGGCAGGGCGAAGCCGATCGAATTCGCCTCTTCCGAGATGAAGGTGTTGATGCCGACGACGGAGCCGCACCGATCGACGAGGGGACCACCCGAGTTCCCGGGGTTGATCGGCGCGTCGGTCTGGATCATCGGCTGCTCGGCAAGGCCGGGCAGGATGCGGTTGAGGCCGCTCACGATGCCGCGGGTCATCGTCTGCTCGAGGCCCATCGGGTTGCCGATCGCGACGACCTCGTCGCCGACGTGCAAGGCCGACGAGTCCCCGAGCCGGGCGGCGGGCAGCGGCGACGGCGTCTCGATCCGCAGCAGCGCGAGGTCGGTCACCGTGTCCATGCCGAGCACCCGCGCCGGCGTGCGTGTGCCCGAGTCGAGCGTGATCGAGAGCGAGGCGGCGCCGTCGACGACGTGCGCGTTGGTCAGCACGTGCCCGTCACGCTCGATGACGACGCCGGAGCCGACCACGGTCTCGAACCGCCGCTGCGGCTTGGCCTTGTTGATCTTGGTGACCTGGATCGACACGACGCTCGGCGAGACCCGCTCGTACAGCGACGCCAGCGACTCGGTGCACGCCTGCTGCGCGAAGGCCGGCTGCGGGATCGCGAGCAGCAAGAGGAACACCGGAACGCGCATCACGCAGGATGATACACCGGCCCGCTTGAGCGTGGGCGGTATAATCGAGCGATGCGCATCGCGATTCCCCTCCTATTGATCGTCGCGCTGCTCGTTCCGTCCGGCGCGCGCGGCGAGAACCGTGTCGTGACCGCGACGCTCGACAACGGGCTGCGCGTGCTGCTGCTCGAGGATCCGCGCAGCCCGATCGTGTCCTTCCAGGTGTGGTACCGCGTCGGCTCGCGCAACGAGCTTCGAGGCGCGACCGGCATCGCCCATTTCCTGGAGCACCTGATGTTCAAGGGCACGCCGAGCCACGGTGCCAAGCAGTTCGCGCAGCTCATCGAGGAGAATGGCGGCCAGGACAACGCGTTCACATCCCAGGACGTCACCTCCTATTACGTCACGATCGCGGCGGAGAAGCTCGACCTGGTGATCGATCTCGAGGCTGACCGCATGCAGAACCTGCTCCTGGATCCCAAGGAGATCGCCTCCGAGCGCGAGGTCGTCATCGAGGAGCGGCGCACGCGCACCGAGGACGATCCGGGTGGATTCCTCGGCGAAGAGGTGAGCTCGCTCGCCTTCAAGGCGCACCCATACGGGGCGCCGATCATCGGGTGGATGGAGGACATCAAGCGGATCACGCCCGACGAGATCCGCGCCTTCTACAAGACGTACTACGCCCCGAACAACGCAATCGTCGTGGCGGTCGGGGCGTTCCGGGCGGCTGACGCGCTGGAGAGGATCAAGCGTCGCTTCGGCCGCATCCCTCGCGGCAAGGTCCCGCCGCCGGTGCTGGCGCTCGAGCCGCCGCAAAACGGCGAGCGGCGGGTGACCGTCAAGAGGCAGGCCGAGCTCCCCATCGTGTACCTGGCCTGGCACGTGCCGAACCATCAGAAGTCCGACGACGCTCCGGCCCTCGAGGTGCTGTCGACCATTCTCTCCGGCGGGCGCGCGTCGCGGCTCTACCGCGATCTCGTCTATCAGCGTCAGCTGGCGCTCGAGGCCGGCGGCGACTACTCGTACTTCTCGATCGACCCGAACCTGTTCTGGTTCTGGGCGACGCCGATGCCGGGCCAGACGCCGGAGAAGCTCGAGACCGAGCTCGTCGCCCACATGGAGCGGCTGAAGACCGAGCCGGTGACGGACGAGGAGCTCGCGCGCGCCAAGAATCAGATCGAGGCTGCCTTCGTCTACCAGGACGATTCGATCCACCAGCGCGCCTCGCTGCTGGCTCGCTTCGAGCTGATCGGCGGGTTCGCGCTCAAGGAGTCCTTCATGGCGAAGATCCGCGCGGTCACCGCCGCCGACCTGACGCGGGTCGCGCGCGCCTGGTTCACGCCGGACACGAAGAGCGTCGGCGTGCTGTTGCCGAAGCCATGATGACGACCCGCTCGTCTCTGACCCTGCTCGCTGCTCTGGCGAGCCTGCTCCTGTCCGAGCCCGCCGGCGCGGCGCCGCTCGCGCACCGGGAGGTGCTGCCCAACGGGATCGTCCTGCTGGTCGCCGAGCGGCCCGCGGTGCCGATCGTGGCCGTGCGTGTGCTGATGCGGGCCGGCGCGGTCTACGACCCCGCGGATCGGGCCGGGCTCGCCAATCTGACCGGCGCGGTGCTCACGCGGGGAACCGCGAAGCGCACGGGGCCCGAGCTCGATTCGGCGATCGAGTTCGTGGGCGGCAGCCTCCAGGCCGGGGCGGGCCGCGATAACCTCACCGTCTCGCTGACGGCCCAGAAGAAGGATCTCACGCTCGGACTCGATCTCGTGTCCGAGGTCGTCCTGTCGCCGGCGCTTCCCGATGGCGAGGTGACGCGCAAGGTGTCCGAGATCCAGGCGGCGATCAAGCGCTCTGATGAAGACCCGGGCACCGTCGCAGCCCGCGCGCTCGGGCGGCTGGTCTTCCAGGGGCACCCATACGGTTCTCCGGTCGAGGGCACGCGTGAATCGGTGGCGCGCCTCACTCGCGACGACGTCGTGAAGTTCTATCGCGAGCACGCCCGGCCCGATACGACGGTCATCGCCGTGGTCGGCGCGGTCACGGTCGACGAGGCGCGCCGCGAGATCATGGCCCGATTCGGATCGTGGACGCGGCCCACCGATGCGCTGGCGTCGGTCGTGCCGGCTACCGCATCGGCCTCGAAGCGCGAGGAGACCGTCAAGCGCGAGCTGACGCAGACCACGATCATGTTCGGTCGCCAGGCGGTCTTGCAGACGGATCCCGACTATTTCCCGCTGAGCGTCGCCTCCTACGTGCTCGGAGGCGGATCCGCCTCCCGCCTGTACACGCGCGTGCGGGAGGAATCGGGGCTCGCGTACTCGGTGTATAGCTGGGTCTCGCCCTGGCGCTACGGTTCGTCCTTCGCCGTGTCCGCGCAGACCCGGACCGCCGAGGCGCCCAAGGTGGTGGCCATGATGCGCGAAGAGCTCGCGCGCATGGGCCGCGAGCCCGTCAGCGATCGAGAGCTCGCGCTCGCCAAGCAATACCTCATTGGAAGCTTCCCGATGCGCCTGGACACGTCCGGCAAGGTCGCCGATTTCCTCGTCGCGGTCGAGGACCGTGGGCTCGGGCTCGACTACGGGGATCGCTACAAGGAGCGGATCGGCAAGGTCACCGCCGCCGACGTCCAGCGGGTGGCCGTGAAGTACTTCCCGCCGACGTCCTTCGACCTGGTCATCGTCGGCGACACCAAGTGACCGCCCTCACGCTCGCGGCGCGGCTCGTCCTGCTCCTGGCCGGGCCATCGGTCGCCGGGGCGGCGTCGTTCACGCTCGAGCCTCAGCAGCAGAACGACGCGCTGCGCGTGGGCGCCCAGTCGATCACGCGCGACTCGTTCGACACCGAATGGCGCGTGGCCAACCCGGCCGGGGACAGCGTCGCGGTGATGACTCCATTCCACCGGCTGGTCCTCGCCGCTCGGAACGCGGCGTTCAAGAACGAGCGCATGAAGGACAGCGAGCCGGAGAAGCTGCTGCGCGAGCAGCAGGACCGGCTGGTGATCTGGGCGAATCTGCACGGGCCGCGAGAGGACTTCGCCCGGTTCTACGCGCCGCGGATCCTCCTGGGCGATCGGGAGATCGAGCCGTCCTTCGTCCAGAACGAGCGCACCGCGATTCGCACGGACGGCGGCGGATACCTCGCGCGGTGCGTCTATGGATTTCCCGTCAAGGAGATCGCGCCGAAGTCGCGACTGATCCTGGTCGTGCGAGACCCGGATGGACGCGACGTCAGCCGCTTCACGATCGACCTCGCATCGATGCGGTGAGCGCCGCGGCGCCGCCCCGACTCGCGCTCGCTCCCGCGCCCCGCCGGGCCACCAGGTAGTCAGGCGCCGTTCACATGAAGGCCCACGGGTGGGTCGGCCTCGCGATCATCGGCGCCGCCGAAGTGCTCCTCTTCGCGGGTGAGCCGACGGTGGCCGGCTGGTTCACGCCGATCGTCTGGACAGGCTACGTGCTGTTCATCGACGGCCTGGCGGCGCGCCTCACCGGCCGGTCCTATCTCACCACCGACCGGGTCGAAGGCGTGCTGGTCGCGCTTGCGTCCGTCGGCGGCTGGTGGCTCTACGAGCTCTACAACGCCCCGCGCTTCTGGCGGGGAGGCGAGGACGCGCTAGGGCTCTGGTGGCGCTATCACGGCCTCGAGCCGAATCCCTTCCTGCGTCGAGTGGGCTACGACTGGTCCTTCGCGACGATCTTTCCCGCGCTGTTCCTGACCGCGGTCGTGCTGAAGACGACGGTCTTCCGGCGCGCCCGCGTTCGCGCCTGGCGCCCATCACCGGGCGTCCTTCGCTTCGCGGTCGCCGCGGGGGCGATCAGCGTCGTGCTGCCGCTCGTCGTGGTTTCAACCTGGCTTGTTCCTCTCGTCTGGGTCGGCTGGGTGCTCGTGCTCGAGCCGCTCAACTATCGCCGTGGTCTGCCGTCCTGGCTTGGCGATCTCGCCAAGGGCGACGCGTCCCGGCTTCTCGGGCTCGTGGCGAGCGGCGCAGTCTGCGGCGTGCTGTGGGAGCTCTGGAACTACTGGGCCGCGACGCGGTGGAGCTACTCCGTTCCGTATCTCGGCGGGGTGAAGATTTTCGAAATGCCGGTGCTCGGTTATCTCGGCTTTCTTCCGTTCGCCCTCGAGGCGTACGCGATGTACCACTGGCTCCGCGGCCTCCTCGACGGGCGCCCGCAGAGCCCGGTGCTATAATCCCGCCCGCATCGAGCCGATAATCCCGTGGAGGGTCCCTTCATGAAAGCGATTCGAGTCAACGCGCCTGGCGGTCCCGAGGTCCTGCGCTACGAGGATACCCCGGAGCCCACACCGAAGGCCGGCGAGGCCACGGTGAAGGTGGACGCCGCCGGCATCAACTACATCGACGTCTATCAGCGCTCCGGCCACTACAAGCTGGCCTTGCCGATGACCCTCGGCCTGGAAGCCGGTGGCACCGTCACCGCGATCGGCCCGAACGTGACCGAAGTGAAGGTGGGCGACAAGGTCGCCTACTCCGGCGTCCCCGGCGCCTACGCGCAATACGCCGCGGTCCCGGCCTCGCGCCTGGTCGTCTTGCCGACCGGGCTCAGCACCCGCCAGGGAGCCGCTGCGATGCTGCAAGGCCTGACAGCTCACTACTTGGCCTGCTCGACGTATCCCCTGAAAAGCGGCGACACCTGCCTCGTCCACGCCGCGGCCGGCGGCGTCGGATTGCTGCTGTGCCAGATCGCGAGGATGCGCGGCGCGCGCGTCATCGGCACGGTTTCGACCGAGGAAAAAGCGAAGCTTGCACGCGAGGCTGGGGCGTCGGACGTCATTCTCTACACGAAGCAGGATTTCGAGGCTGAGGTGAAGCGGCTCACCGACGGCAAGGGGCTCCAGGTCGTCTACGACTCGGTCGGCCAGACGACGTTCGACAAGGGATTCAATTGTCTGGCGCCGCGCGGCATGATGGCGCTCTACGGGCAGTCGAGCGGGCCGGTGGCGGCGTTCGATCTCCAGACACTGGGCGCCAAGGGCTCACTCTTCGTGACGCGGCCGAGCCTCAACCATCACATCATCACGCGCGCCGAGCTCCTGCAGCGCTCCGATGAGCTCCTTGGCTGGATCCGCGACGGCAAGCTCAAGCTCCGCACCGAGTACGAGTTCCCGCTGAAAGATGCGGCGGACGCGCACCGGGCGCTCGAGGGACGGAAGACGACCGGCAAAGTCCTGCTCATTCCGTGAACATCCCGCAGCACGAGGCCGCGCTAGAATAGTCGAGGAGGCAACTATGCGATCAAGAGCGTTTCTGCTCATGTTCGGATTATCACTGGTCTCGCTCCTGCTGCTCGATACGGCATCCGTCTGGGCGCGCGCGACGAGCGGCGGCAGCCGAGGCTCGCGCTCGTCCTCGTCACCGATGTCCCCGTCAACGACTCCGTCGAGCCCCTCGCGGGTCACGACACCTCCCCCCGCCACGTCCCAGCCGCAGCAGCCCGTGCAGCGGCCCGGTATGTTCGGCGGCTTCATGGGAGGTCTCGCCGGCTTCGCTCTGGGCGGACTCCTGGGCTCCATGCTGTTCGGCGGAATGGGCGGTGGGTTCGGCGGCGGCATCGGGCTGCTCGAGCTCGTCCTGATCGGCGGCGCGATCTTCCTGGTGTTCCGGATGCTCCGCGGCCGCGGGGAGAGTCGTCCGGAGCCCGCGTATGCCGGTGCGAGCTCGTACGGATCAGCCGGTCAAGGCTGGTCGACCGGCGGTGGGGGCGCGGTCATGGAGACCCCGTCGAGCCCGTCGGATCTCGATCGCGGGATCGGCCACATCCGCGGAATGGACGCGAGCTTCGATCCGGACGCTTTCGCCGAATGGGCGAAGGCGGCGTTCATCGACGTCCAGGCCGGCATCGTCAAGCGTGACCTCACCGGCGTGCAGGACCGGCTCACGCCCCAGGAGTTCGGCCGGCTCCAGGCCCAGTGTGACCAGCTTCGCGGGGCGAGGCGAACGAACCGGATCGAGCGCGCTCAGTTCGGGCGAGCCGAGGTGAGCGAGGCCTGGCAGGAGAGCGGTCAGGACTGGGTGACCGTGTATTTCGCCGTGTCGCTCGTCGACTACACGGTAGATGACGCGACCGGTGCGGTGGTGGAGGGGGCGACTACGCCCGTGGATGTCCAGGAATACTGGACCTTCACGCGCCCGGTCGGCCCGAACCCCTGGCGGCTGTCAGCAATCCAGACCGCGTAGCCACGGCTAGGGGCGCGCGGTGAAGCGCGCCTTGAAGTGGCTCGGCATCCTCGTCGCGGTGATCGTCGTGCTGACGATCATCGCGGCGATCGCATTGCCGCGTCTCATCGACACCCCGCGTGTCCAGGCGATGATCGCCGGGAGCGCGGCGCAGGCTGTCGGGCGACCCGTCAAGTTCGAGTCGCTCTCGGTCGCGTTGTTCCCGCTGCCGTCGATCGAGCTGCACAAGCTCGAGGTCGCCGAAGACCCGCAGTTCGGCACCACGCCGTTCCTCACGCTCGAAACCGGACGGATCTACCTCAAGCTCCGTCCGCTCTTGACTGGCCGCGTGGAGTTCGGCGACATCACGCTCGAGCGGCCGCGGATCGCCCTCATCCAGAACGCCGAGGGACGCCTGAACGTGGCGAGCCTCGCGCCCCCGTCCGAATCGAAGACGGCATCGCGGCCCGGTCGTTCGAGCGGCGGCGCGACCGGCGGCGCCGCGGCGGCGATCGTCTCGCGGGTGAAGGTCGACAAGGGCCTCATCACCTACGTGGCGCACGGGAAGGGACCCGCCCAGACGCCCTATCGCGTCGAGGACCTGGACGTCACGGTGACCGGCCAGGGGACCCAGCTCGGCTTCAAAGGGGCTTTCGTCGTGAGACCGGGCGATCTCACGGTCAAGCTGGCGGACGGGATCGTCGCGCTGAACGGTGCCAAGACGTTGCTCGAGGCGCCCGTGCGAGCCAAGGTGGGCATCGAGGGCAAGGACGTCGAGACGCTCGTTGCGGCCGCGGCGGGTCCGAAACCTGCGATCGCGGGCCCGATCAAGGGTGACTTCGCCCTCGGCGGCACCCTGGGAGTGCCGCGGATCTCGGGCAACGTCGAGTTCGCGACCCTCCGGGTGACCCAGTCGAACCAGGCCTGTCCAGAGCCCAAACAGCGCACCCTCGCGCTCGGCCTCCTGAAAGTAGGCGGCGTTTCCTACGAGGGGGGACGCGCTCAGAGTCGGCCGGTGACGACCTCGATCGGCTCGGGCACGATCAGCACGAATTTGACCGCGACACTCGATCACGGGGCCAGGGTCCAGCTGAGCGATCTTGCGATCAAGTCGGTGCCGGTCGAGAAGGTGCTGGTGGATTTCCTTTGCGAGGGCTACGCGGTGACGGGCCCGCTCGACCTCACAGGCTCGCTGTCGACGTACACCTCGGACCTCTTGAACACGCTCGGGGGCTCCGGACAACTCCGGATCGGCCCGGGCAAAGTCGTCGGCCCGCAGGCGCTCGCCCTCATCGGCGTCGTCACGCGGGTGGCCGGAGTCGCGTCGTCGGTGCTCACGGCGGACGTGCCGAGCTCGCTCACGTCGTCGCCGGTCGACTTCGACTCGATCACCGGCACCTACCAGATCACGAACGGAGTGCTGAGCACGAAGGACCTGCTCTACACGACCAAGGCGGTCAAGGTCGGTGTCGCGGGCGACTACGGCCTCGTGACCGGGCGGATGAACCTCGACATGCGCGTCGATCACGGCCGGGGCGAGGTGCGGGCCAAGGTCACCGGAAATGCGGCGTCGCCCTCGATCCGCATCGACCCGTCGTCGGTCGCCGGGCAGATCGATCGGGAAAAGGTGGAGGGCGGGCTCCAGGATCTCCTGAAGCGCTTCCGTCGCTGAGGCGGTCGAAGCGCGTGGACGCGCTGGCCTTCAGCGAGTCGCGGTGAAGCGGCCGCCGCCGAGCTTCCCGGCTTCGATGAGGCGCACGAAATAGGCGTGGAGCTGGTCGCACTCCTCGTAGCTCCGCTGACCCAGCCGAGCCTCGCGTTGCGGACGAAGCGCCCGATGCAGCTCGAGCCTCTTTCTCACGATCGACCGCCACTCGCCGGACAGATCCTCCGCCTCGACCGCCGTGAAGCTCGCGCGCCCTAGCAGCGCGCGATAGCCGTCGAGCGTCTGGAGGGTCGTGGCCGCCATCCACTCCCAGAGGCGCTCGCGCTCACGATCGCCCAGGCTCGGAAATGCGATCCAGTCGGTGAAGGCGAGCCGGCCGCCCGGGACGAGCACACGGTGGCATTCAGCGAGCACGGCCGGCTTGTCGGCGATGTGCAGGAGGGCCTCCTGGCTCAGGCAGGCGTCGAAGGCGCCGTTGGCGAAGGGAAGCGTCGCCGCGTCGGCCCGGACGACGGCCACTCTCGTTTGCTTCACCAGGCGGTTGAGGCGGGCGGCCCCGGCCGCGCGGCCGGGATGGAGCTCGAGCGCGACGACCGCCGAGCCGCGTCGGCTCGCCAGGAACCGGGCGGGACCGCCGAGCCCGGCGCAGAGATCGAGGACTCGGCTCGAGGCGCCGACGCCGGCCCGACCCGCCAGGGCGTCCACGGCGGCCAGCCCACCGTAATGGTCCTGGTCGAATTCGAAGAGGGCCTCGGCGGTCAGCGGACCGCCGAACCCTTGAGCGGCAAGGGCTTCGAGCACGCGGGCCTCGCTGATCGGATGCTCGTCGTAGTACTCCCGAACGCGTCCCGGCGTGCCTTGAAGCATTGCCGGGGGTATGGTAAAAGCAAACCGGTTTCATCACACCTTTCGGCGAGGGAAGACCATGGGTACCGGAAGCCGCGGCGGCCTCGAAGACATCGTCGTATCGACGTCGGACATCTGTTTCATCGACGGGCGTGAGGGCCGCCTCGTCTATCGCGGCTATGATGTGAACGACCTCGTCGAGCACTCGTCATTCGAGGAAGTCATCTTCCTGCTCTGGCACGGCGGGCTCCCGAGCAAGAAGGAGCTGGACGCGCACATTAAGGCGCTCAACGCCACCGCGAACCGGAAGCTGCCGCCAGGGATCGTCTCGCTCCTCAAGGCGTTGCCGAAGAAGACCACGCCGATGGAGGTCCTGCGTACGGGCATCTCGGCGCTGTCTGCGTACGACCCGGACGCCGCCGACAATTCCAAGGACGCCACGGCCCGTAAGGCGCTTCGGCTGACCGCCCAGATGCCGACCCTCGTCGCCGCGTGGGAGCGGATCCGCCGCGGCAAGGCGCCGGTGGCGCCGAACCCCAAGCTCAACCTCGCCGCGAACTTCCTCTGCATGCTGACCGGCAAGAAGGCGAGCCCGCTCGCGGTGAAGACGTTCGACGTCGCGCTGATCCTGCACGCCGACCACGAGTTCAACGCCTCGACCTTCGCGGCCCGCGTGACCGCCGCAACCATGTCGGATCTGCACTCGGCGATCGTCTCGGCGATCGGCGCGCTCAAGGGGCCGCTCCACGGCGGCGCCAACGAGCAGGTGATGCTGATGGTCCAGAAGATCAAGACGCCGGCGAATGCCGACGCCTGGATCCGGAAGACCCTGGCCGACCACGGGCGCGTCATGGGCTTCGGTCACCGGGTCTATCGCGTCGAGGATCCGCGGGCCAAGCACCTGCACCGGCTGGCCCAGGAGCTCGGCAAGCAGGCCGGCGACACCAGCGCCGTGCAGATCCTCGACACGGTGGTCCGCGTGGTGGGCGAGCAGAAGAAGATCTTCCCGAACGTCGACCTCTACTCCGGCGCCGCGTACTCGTCGATGGGGATCGCGACCGACCAGTTCACCCCGATCTTCGCGATGAGCCGGATTGTCGGCTGGGCGGCTCACGTCATGGAGCAGCACGCCAACAACCGGCTGATCCGGCCGCGCGCCGAGTACACCGGCCCGACGCACGCCACGTACATCCCGATCGACAAGCGCTAACGAGGCTGTGCGCGCAGCCCCGCGCGTCAGCCTCGTGATGGCTGTCTTCAACGGGCTCGCGCACACGCGGGCCTGCCTCGACAGTCTGAGAACCACGACCGAGCCCTTTCGTCTGGTCGTCACGGACAACGGCTCGAGCGACGGCACGCGAGAGTTCCTGGAGCGCTTTCCGTACCCGTATCCGCTGACCTCCGCACGCAGCGAGACCAACGGCAACGTGATCGCGGCCCTCAATCGCGCCTGGCGGCTGACCGACACCGAGTTCGTCTGCCTGCTCCACAACGACACCGAGATGGTCGAGCCGGCGTGGCTCTCACGACTGCTCGCCGCGCTGGAGGAGCCGGACGCCGGTCTCGCCGGTCTGTATGGCGCCAAGCGGCTACGCGCCAGCGGTCGGCTCGTGGGGCGCACGGTCGTCCACAGCCTGTTGCCGGAGCCGACCGTCAGGGCGCCCTGGGAGGACGTGGCCTTCGTCGATGCGGTCTGCCTGTGCATCTCGCGCAAGCTCCTGGACTCGATCGGCGGCCTGGACGAGGGCTACGGCTTCTACCACGGCATCGACCGTGATCTGTCGCTGGCGGTCGTGGACCGCGGCCTGAGGTGCCTGATCGTCCACGCCCCGTTCTGGCACCACGGCGGCAAGACGCGCACACGCGGCTTCGACGCGGATCCGAGCCTCGAACGGGCCGACCGGGCGCGGCGCGACTCGGCGCTCATCCGCTTCGCCGGAAAATATCGCCATCGTCTTCCCTGCGACGTCCGCCCGCCGCGCGAGCGCGTCCGCGATTGGTTCAAGGCGCGGATGCCGTGAGCGCCCTCCGGATCGGTATCGTCGGCGCCCGGTTCGCCGCGGAGCTGCACGCGACGAACTACCGGCCGCTCCGGGGAACACGGGCCGAGCTGGCCGCGGTGTGTTCCCGTACGCGCGAGCAGGCGGCAGCCTTCGCCAGGCGCCACGCGATCCCGCGCGTGTTCACCGACTACCGGGCGCTGGTCGAGTCGCCCGACGTGGATGTCGTCGACATCTGCGCGACGACGGACAGTCACCACGAGATCGCGATCGCCGCGGCGCGAGCCGGCAAGCATGTGATCGTCGAGAAGCCGCTGACCGGCGCCTTCTGCGAGGCCAGCGAGCCGAGGGAGTCGATGCTCGCCGCCGCGCTGGCGAACGCCGACGCCGTGCTGGAGGCGGTTGCCAAGGCCGGCGTGATTCTCTGCTACGCGGAGGACTTCGTCTACGCCCCGCCCGTGGCGAAGCTTCGGCGCCTGCTCGAGGCGAGCGGCGGGGCGATTCTCGAGCTGCGGGCCGAAGAGAGCCATTCGGGCTCCCACGCCGCGTACGCGCGCCGCTGGCGGAGCGCCGGGGGCGGCTCCCTCTTGAGGATGGGCTCGCACCCGATCGGCGCCGTCCTGCAGCTCAAGCACTGGGAGGGCATGCGGCGTCGCGGTCGGCCCATCAGGACGCGCGCGGTCTTCGCCGAGGTCGCCAGCCTCGCCCGGCTCCCGGCGGTCGCTGGCCTCGCGCGACACATGTCGACCCTCGCCGAGGACGTCGAGGACTGGTCGGTCGCGGTCCTCACCTTCGAGGACGGGACGATGGCGACGATTCACTCGAACGACATCACGCTGGGCGGCGTCCGCAACGTGGTGACCGCGTACCTGACGAACGCGGTGATCCAGGCGAACATCAATCCGAACAACACGCTGACCGTGTACGCACCCGACGCCGCCGTGTGGGGCGACGAGTATCTCACCGAGAAGGTCGAGACCAAGGCCGGCTGGCAGTTCCCGAGCCCGGAAGAGGACTGGATGCGCGGATATCCTCAAGAGCTGGAAGACTTCGTCGGTGCCATCAGCGAGCGGCGCGAGCCGCTCTCGGGCGGGCTCCTGGCCCGCGAGGTGGTCGAGGTGATCTACGCGGGGTACGTGTCGGCGGCCGCCGGTCGCCGCGTCGAGCTGTCGCGGCCGTGATTCCCTTCGCCAAGGGCCACGGGCTCGGCAACGACTACATCGTGATCGAGGAGAAAGACCTGCGCGCTCCGCTCTCCGAGAAGGCGATCGGGCGGATCTGCGATCGGAACTGGGGCGTGGGGTCGGACGGCATCCTGCTGCTCGTCCCCTCGCAGCGCGCCGATTTCGGCCTGCGCATCTTCAACCCCGACGGCAGTGAGGCCGAGAAGTCGGGCAACGGGCTCCGGATCTTCGCGAAGTATCTCTGGGACCACGGCCGCACGAAGAAGACGACCTTCACGGTCGATACCAAGGGCGGCGTCGTCGAGTGTCAGTGCCGCGTCGAGGGCGGGCGGATGGGCTTCGTTACGGTCGAGATGGGCCGCGCCACCTTCCGGGCGCCGGAGATCCCCATGAACGGCCCGGACCGCGAGGTCGTCAGCGTGCCGCTCCAGCTCGGCGACGGGACCAGCTTGTCGGTGACGGCCGTCTCGGTCGGCAACCCCCATTGCGTCACCTTCGTCGAGCGGCTCGACGAAGGTGAGTGCCGGCGGCTCGGCCCCCTCATCGAGCGCCATCCGGCATTCCCCAATCGGACGAACGTGCAGTTCGCTCGCGTCTTCGCGCGGGACGCCCTGGACATTCTCATCTGGGAACGCGGCGCCGGATACACGCTCGCCTCCGGCTCGTCGTCGTGCGGTGCGGCCTCGGCGGCCGTGAGGAACGGCCTCTGCGCTCATGGCCGGGTCAAGGTCGGCATGCCGGGCGGCCAGCTGACGATCGAGGTGCGGCCGGACTGGTCGCTCCGCCTGGAGGGCCCGGTGGAGGAGGTCTATTCCGGGACGCTCACGGCGGAGTTCGCCGGCTCGCTATGAAGCGAATCTGCGTCTTCTGCGGTGCCTCGGAGGGCGCGCGCCCGGCCTACGCGGAAGCGGCGCGCCAGCTCGGGGCCGAGCTGGTTGCGCGGGGCCTCGGACTGGTCTATGGCGGGTGCGCGGTCGGGATGATGGGCGTCCTCGCCAACGCGGTGCTGAGCCGCGGCGGCGAGGTGATCGGTGTCATCCCCCAGGCACTCGCCTCGCGCGAGCTGGCTCATCCGGGTCTCACCGAGCTCCGCGTCGTCAGCTCGATGCACGAGCGCAAGGCGACGATGGCGTCGCTCGTCGACGGCTTCGCCGTTCTGCCGGGTGGTCTGGGCACGCTCGACGAGACGTTCGAGGCCCTGACCTGGGCCCAGCTCGGCATTCACGCCAAGCCGATCGGTGCCCTCAACGTCGAGGGCTACTGGAACGGGCTCCGTGCCGTGATCGAGCACGCGGTGCGCGAGCGCTTCGTCAGCCCGGCCTACGCCGGGCTCCTGCTCTTCGCCGACACGCCGACTGATCTGCTCGAGCGCCTGGCGGCCTGGCGAGCGCCGGAGGTTCTGCGGGCCTGAGAGTCACGCGCGACGGCGAGGCGGACGCGCGCGAGTCCGGGCGAGCTTTGCGAGCGCCGGCATCTCGGCGAGCTGCTCGTCGGAGAGCGCCTCCCAGAAGATGCCGGCCGGCTTCCTCCGCCGGCGATGAGTCCGGATCACGCGGTCCGGCGTCACCACGACGTCGAGCGGAACGTCGTGAGCCGTCATCGGAATCGTATCGTCGACGACCTGGAGCTCGTGGACCGTCGTGACGATGGGCGTCGTCTCGTCGACGACGCCCACCGCGCGGGCCAGCGCGAACTCGAGGTCGCTGTAGCCTCCACCCTTACCGAGTCGCGCGCCGCCGGAGTCGACGGCGACGCTGCCGGCTACGATCAGATCGATCCGCCCGATCTCTCCCGGCGACACCGACACGCCGAGCGTGGACGCGCCCTTGATCGTCGCGGCCTGAGACAGCTTTCCCTGGAGCTCTCGGATGCGCTCGCGGATCTCGGGCTTGCCGCGCAGGCGCTAGCCCTTCGCCGCGACGGGCTCGAGACCGACGGCGACGGTGAGGCGTGGCGTCGCGCGTGCGAGCAGGCTCGCGGTCTTCACCGCGCACCATCCCGAGCCGACCGCGCACGCGAGCGCGACGACGAGGGCGAGCGAGGCGTCCGCCGCCGAGGGAAGCGCGTGGCTCAGCGCCGGCAAGCGCCCGAGCACCGCCGCCGAGACGACGACCAGGGCCAGGCCGAAGGCTCCGGACGCGAGCCGCCAGCGTCGCAAAGGATTCGCGAGCGTCATGAGCGCGGCCGGGGCCAGCGGGATCAGGCGGAGGATCAGCGATCGCCCGGGTACCCATCCGTTGCGGCGAGCCATCTCGTGTGCGATGGCGATCGGGGATGTCGGATCAGCCGCAATCGCCGCCTCGATGGCCGAGACCGGCTCGAGGATCGCGAAGCCGAGGTCTCCAACCAGGAGGATCGAGATCTGCACGAGGAGCGCGCCGACGGCCAGCGCGAGTGGAGCGCTCCGGTTGTCCGCGATGCGTCCGACCAGGACGAGCGCGAACGTGAAGGCGAGCGACCCTAGCACCGGGAAGGTGAAGAAAAAGATCGAGCCACGACGAAACGCGGTCTGGACCGACTGGTCGACGAGGATATAGAACGTGCCGAGCAGGAAGATCCCGCTCGCGAGGAGCGCCGACCACCGCTTCCACCCGGCCTCGTACACCTCGAGCGCGATGAGCAGGCCGCCGAGGTTCGAGACCTGGGAGCCCGCGAGACCCAGCAGGTGGGGAGGACTCCAGAGCGTCACGTCGAGCCCGAAGAGCCGGTGCCAGAGGTCGTCGATCGGCGCCGCCAGGATGACGATCGCCATGCCCCACCACGCCAGGTGAAAGCCCCGCGTGCCGCTGAGCCACGCGATCGTGACGGTGCCCGGCGGTTGCGTACCGCCCCGCGGGCGCCACGTCTCGAAGAGGAGCACGCCGAGCGAGATCAGGGAAGCGACGACGACCGACGCGTACGTCATGACGTGAGGCGCGATCCAGAAGGAATCGCGCCCGATGACGAGGTGCCAGCGGATGTCCCAGCCGACGCCCCAGCCCCCGATGAGCTTCGCGACGAGCAACGCCCAGAGCGCGCGGCGCCGGAAGGTCATCCGCACGACGTCATGATACACTGCGCGCCGCAGTGATTGCTTCGTGGTGCTGGGATCTCATCGAGCCGTATCTCAAGCGCAATCTGGTCAACAAGGGCATCGAGCGCCCGAGCCGCCGGGAGATCCTCGAGGAGTTCGCGCGCGTCTGGCCCGACTTCACGGCGACCATCGGCGTCCAGGAGCCGTGGGCCGGGACGATCCGGTTCAAGTGGCTGGTCCGCCTGCCCTCGGGCGAGATGGAGTCGTTCCTCGAGGATCCCACGCACTGGATCGGCGGTCGGTACGGCGGTGGCAAGTTCAAGATGAACCTCCATCACGGCCTGCACTTCGTGAACACGCGAAACTTCAAGCCCGAGGGCGAGTCCCGGTGGAAGGACTCGCCGGCGCTGGATCTGGACGCGTAGGCCGGGCGCCTGATGGTCGCGCGAGTCGACTCGTCCGGAGTGGCCGTCGAGCTCGCGACCCCGCCTCGGCGGATCGTCTCGCTCGTGCCGAGTATCACCGAGACCCTCTGCGCGCTCGGGCTGGCCGAGGCGCTGGTGGGCATCACGGTGTACTGCGTCGAGCCGCGCGAGGTGGTCGGCGGCAAGACGCGTATCGGCGGCGAAAAGAATCCCGACCTCGAGAAGATCCGGAGACTCGAGCCCGACCTGGTCATCGCGAACATCGAGGAAAACCTTCGTGACCACGTCGAGATGCTCCGGGCCTGGTCGATTCCGGTGTGGGTCACGTACCCGCGTACGGTGGCCGAGGGAATTCAGCTGATCGCCGAGCTGGGCGCGGTGACGGGGACCGAGGCGCGCGCGGCCGCTATCCTGAGTGAGATCGAGCCCCTCTACGAGCGCGTCCGGATCGCCGCCGCGCGGCGGCCGGCGGTGGCCGCCTTCTATCCGATCTGGCGCGGACCGTACATGACCATCAACCGCGACACGTACATCCACGACATGCTTCGGGTCTGCGGCGCGCGCAACGTCTTCGCCGAGCGGCCGGAGCGCTACCCGACGGTGACGTTGGACGAGATTGCCGCCGAGCGTCCGGCGGTGATTCTGCTGCCGGACGAGCCGTTCCGATTCCGGCGCGCGCACCTGGCCGACTTCGGCGGATACGTCGAGGTGCCCGCGGTGCGCGACGGGCGCATCCACCTCGTGGACGGTAAGCCCTTCTCGTGGCACGGGCCGCGGATCGCGGAAGCCCTGAGAACGCTGCCGCGCTTGATCGATCCGGCTGCTACGACTTTTTCTTGAGCGGCAGGATCCAGTCGAGCCACGGTGCGGCCGCGGCCATGAACAGTCCGGGGATTGCCACGCCGGCGACGAGGCCGACGATCGAGAGGAAGACCAGCGAGATCAGCATCATGCAGAGATCGAGCAAGAGCGCCATGTGCTCACTCTACCTCGAGGACCATCTCGATCTCGACCGGAATGTTGACCGGCAGCCCCCCCATGCCCACCGCCGAGCGCGCGTGCTTGCCGATGACCTCGCCGAACACCTCGACCATCAGGTCGGAGAAGCCGTTGATCACCTTGGGCTGGTCGCCGAAACCGTCCGCGGAGTTCACCATGCCCAGTACCTTGACGACCCGACGGACCTTGTCGAGGCTGCCGAGGTTCGCGCGGACCGTCGCGAGTAGCGAGAGGCCGACCTCGCGCGCGACCTGATAGCCCTGCTCCACCGTGAGATCCTTGCCGACCTTGCCCTGAGACGTTGCTTTGCCGTCACGAACCGGGCCGTGGCCGGACACGAAGAGCAGATTGCCGGTTCGCACGGCGCCCACGTAGTTCGCCATCGGGCTGGTCGGCTTCGGCAGCGTGATGTTCTTTTCCTTGAGTCGAGCTTCCGCGCTCATCGCGATCCGTCCTCCATGAAGTGAATGACAGCGGCCGCGTCATCGTGGCACACTAGATCGTGCCCGTCAAACCTGCGCCGGTGACGCCGGTCCCGGCCGCGACCCTTGTTCTCCTCCGCAGTCGCTCCGCCGGCGCGTTCGAGGTCTTGCTGATCCGCCGTCACAGCGCGAGCAAGTTCGCCGCGGGCGACTTCGTGTTTCCAGGCGGCAAGATCGAGCCGAGTGATGGCGCCGACGACTCGGCGGCCTGGTGCCGGAGCCTCGACGCCGCTCAGGCCGCGCGCCGACTCAATCTCGCCTCGCCACCGTCTGCGGCAGTCGGCCACTGGGTGGGCGTCATTCGCGAGACGTTCGAGGAGGTAGGGATTCTCCTGGCCTACGCGCCCGATGGCCGGCCCGTGCGCGTCGACGGTGGCCGCTATGCCGACTACCGGCGCGCGTGCCAGGCCGATCACCGCGCGTTCTGGGCGATGCTGCGTGCCGAGCGCCTCACCCTGGCAACCGACACGCTGGTGTACTTCGCCCACTGGATCACGCCGGAGATCCAGCCCCTCCGGTTCGACACGCGCTTCTTCGCCGCGCCGATGCCCGAGGGGCAGGAGGCCGTCGCCGACGAGCGCGAGATCACCGAGGTGCGCTGGCTCGCCCCGCGCGAGGCGATCGACGCGAACGCGCGCGGGCAGCTCTCGCTGCGCAAGCCGCGCCGCAGCGCGAGCGGATCCTCTGGCTGCAGGGTCGGCGTCCATTTGAGCCCGATCCGGGACAGATCGGGCGCGAGCACGTCCTCGCCCACTGGTCGCACGCCGCGCTCGATCCATGCGAGGAGATCGTCGAACGCCTGCTCGCGTGTCTCGCCGTCGAAACCACAGTGGCTGGAAGCGCGCATCACGCGCTGCACGAGCAAGTGATCGGTCCCGGCGGCGATCGTACGGCGCCGGTACGACTGCTCGAGGCTCAGCGGTACCCACGCATCGCCGGTCTCGTGCAGCGTGATGAGCGGGGCCTTCAGTCGGCCCGTCCGTTCCGCGTACACGGGGTTCGCGGCGGGGGAGCGGGAGTCCTTTGCTGGTTGCAGTCGCCGGACGCGCGCGTTGAGCTCCTCTTCGGTGAGACCGAGCCCGGGATCGATCCGGTACCGGATGTGAACCGTGCTCGCCGCACGCAGGCCGGGACTCGGCTCGTTGTCCAGGTCGCGCGGGCGGTGCATCATGTTCAGCAGATAGCGACGCTTGAGGCCTTGAAGCCGCAAGGGTAGATCGTTGCCGACCTGATCGGCGCCCATCAGGTACTTCACGACGCTGTCGAATTGCCGTCCGCGTGCGGTATACGCGCCGGGCATGCCGAGAGCCGGCACGACGCGCTCGTTGAGCACTCGGGCGAAGGTCTCCTTGTCGGGCGCATCGAGCATCGGGACGCCGGAGATCAGCTCGGCCGCGGCGGTGTAGGCCATCAGGTAGTCGGCGATGCTGATGCCATCGACCAGGCCGCATTCCGCCAGACCGCCCTGGTAGAGAGCCGGGTGCAGCTCCAGCGACGCCACGACGATGTGACCGCCCATCGACTGGCCGTAGATGATCGTCCAGCGCGGCCGGCCGACCTCCTTCAGGAAGAGCTCACGGAGTGCGATGAGGTCGTCGATGAACAGGTGCGGCTGGTACTCACGCGCCCGATAGCCGGACGCGATCCACGCGTGGCCGCCGGCGAGAATGTGGCTTGCGATCGGAGGCGCGGCGACCGCGCCCGGCCCGGGACCCCGCTGGATCCCGTGCGCGAACACGACGAGACCGCCTTGCCAGTTGGCGGGCACCTCGATCAGATAGCTCGCGCCGCCGAGCCGGCCGCTCCGGCTGATCGCCGCGGTGGTCGTTTCGGCGCGCGGCTCGCTGAGCCAGGGTGCGCGGAGCACGACGACCGCGAGGCCGAAGGCGAGGAGAGCGACCAATTTCGACCTGCTCATCGGTCCTAGAAGTACGCGAGCAGTCGCCCGCAGGCGATGACACCCGTCCACAGCGCCAGCGACAGGCACGCGGCCAGCCGCGCCTGCAGCGGGGCGGGGGCGCCGCGATCCCACCCGGCGACCTGGCGGAACGGGCGAAGATGAAAGACCGCGGCGTTGAGTCCAGCCAGCACGAGGAACAGGAGCTTCAGCCTGAACGCGGGATTACCAGCGAACTCGGTCGCGTGGGCGACGAACATGAGCCCGCCGGTCGGCACGATCAAGAGCACGCTGGCCCGCGCCCAGGTCAGCAGATGACGCTCCATCCCGGTCACCGGAAGCTCTCGCGACAGCCCGAGCAGTCTCAGATCGAACATCGCAGCGCTTCCGACGAGAATCACGAATCCGATGATGTGGAGGATCTCGACGATCGGATAGAGCCAGAGCGACTGTCGCATCGCCGTCGCCGCGGCGGTGGCCTCGAGCCACCCGGTGAAGCCAGCGCCGGTCGGCGTCAACGGAGCTCCACGGTCGCTCCCTCGATCGTGATGCGCTCGGCCCGCATCTCGTCCTCGTTGCTGCGGTGGGGATAGCCGACCACGGTGGCCTTACCGCCGACGCGAAGCTTCGCGGCCGGCAGCCCGCGGCTCTCCATGCGTGTCGGCGGCGCGAGCACCACGAGCCAGACCTTTCCCGGCACTTCGAGCCGGACGTGACCGTGGGGATGCTCGTAGCCGGCCTCCTTGATGGTGCCGGTGAGCGTCATCTCCTTGGTCGCGTCGTACCCGCTCCAGCCGTGATGCGCTCCGACCGGAACGACGCCGGCGACGAGAAACACGAGCGCGATGGCCGCGGCTCTTCGCGTCAACATGTGCCGCCGCCTACCGCGCCGCCCCGTGGCCGGGCTGACGCGCGTTGACCAGCACCGCCATGTTGCCGTAGGGGTGTTTGTTCTCGAGCATCAGCTGGTGACACTCGGGAATGTCGTCGTACGCATAGGTGTGGCTGAGGCACGGGTCCACCTTGCCCTCCGCGACGAGCCTGGTGACGTCCGCGGCCTGCGGGTCGTTGGAGAGGTGGCTGCCCTGGAAGCGCTTCTGGCGCATCCAGTGATAGCGCAGATCCATCGTCGCGGTGTAGCCGGTCGTGCCGGCGCAGATGACGACCATGCCGCCCGTCGAGCACACGAAGACCGACGTGGGCAGAGTCGTCTCGCCCGGGTGCTCGAAGACGATCCGGGGGCTCACGCGCTCGCCCAGGCCGTCCCAGATCGCCTTGCCGAACGCCCGGGCGCCCTTCGCCCATTCGCCGTAGGCCTTGGTCTCGGCGGTGTTGGGCATGACGCCCCAGTGCGTGAACTGGCTGCGGTTGATCACCGCGGCGGCGCCGTGCTCCTGGCAGAATTTCTTCTTTGCGTCGTCGGAGACGACCGCGACCGCGCGTCCGCCGAGGGCGCGCGTGATCTCGAGCGCCATGCTGCCGAGCCCGCCCGCCGCGCCCCATACGAGGACGACGTCCCCCGGCTCGATGACGTGAGGTGGCCAGCCCATGAGCATCCGGTACGCGGTCGAGGCGCAGAGCAGGAAGCACCCGGCTTCTTCCCAGGTGAGGCACCTGGGCTTGGGAACGCACTGATGGGCCTGGCAGCGCGCGAACTGGCAGAAGCTTCCGTAGTTGGTCTGGTAGCCCCAGATGCGTGTGCTCTCGGCGAGCATCGGGTCCTTGCCCGAGCGGACCCATGGATCGTCGGGGCGCCACCATCCGCTGTGCACGATGACCTCGTCGCCGACCTTGACGTTCTTCACGTCGCGTCCGACGGACCAGACGATTCCCGAGCAGTCGCTGCCCCCGGCGTGGAAGTCCTCCGGCTCGCCCGCGCGCTGGCGCTCGCCGATCACGTCGAGCGGGGTGCCGAGCGCGGCCCAGACGTTGTTGTAGTTGATGCCCGAGGCCATCACGTAGATCAGCACCTCGTCCGGGCCGGGCGTCGGGGTGGGGATGACCTCGCGACGCCAGGCGTCGCGGGGCTGGCCGAAGCGGTTCTGGCGGACGAGATACGCGTGCATCCGCTTGGGGACTTCGCCGAGAGGCGGCCGCTCACCGAG
>QHSQ01000453.1 GCA_003221615.1 Candidatus Rokuibacteriota bacterium
TGCTGCTGCCTCGCCGCACCCGCCGCCGGCGAGCTCTATCGCTGGACCGATGCCGAGGGCACCGTCCATTACACCGGCGATCTGGCCTCGATCCCGCCCACGTTCCGCGACACGGCGACGCTCCTGAACGCGCCTCAGGCGCGCCCGATCCCGCCACCCGCGGCGAACGAGCCCGTGGCGCTCAAGGTTTCACCCGGGGCGCCGATCACCGTCGAGGCCCGCCTCAACGGGGTCGCGCTCACCTTGATTGTAGACACGGGCGCCGACCGCACCGTCATCTCACCCGAGGTGATCGAACGCGCGGGGCTCGGGGGAGGGGCGGGGCGATCGGTCCAGGTCATCGGGGTCACGGGCACCTCGACGGCGACGCTCGTGACGCTCCCGCTCCTCGACGTGGCCGGGGCGCGGATCGGCCCGATCGTCGTCGTCGCCCATGCGCTGCCGTCCACGTTTCGCGGGTCGGACGCGGTCGACGGGCTCCTCGGTCGCGACGTGCTCGACGCTTTCACGCTCAGCGTGGACACGGCTTCAGGCCGCGCCACGCTCACACCGCGCTGAGCAGTCGTCGCGTGGAGCGCCGCGGCGCGCCCGCGGCGACGCGGATCAGCGCGGGTTCTTGACGCTCGGGCGCAGCCCGCTCATTCGCGCGATCACGTCGAAGACCACGGCGAAGTCGTAGTCGGCCAGGTCGAGCCCCCGCGCGGCTGTCATGAGCTCGTCGGTCAGCGCGACGCTCGGCAGCGGAACCCCGAGCGCTCGTCCCATCTCGAGGGCCAGGCCGAGGTCCTTCTGGATCATGTCGACGTTGAACAGGGCTTCCGCCGGCATGCCGAGGACGAACGGCCCGCGGTACTTGACCATCGGCGAGGCGATGACCGACTTCAGCAGCACCTCGACGGCGCGCTCGCGGACGATCCCGGCCTTCTCGGCGAGCGCGACCGCCTCGCTGAACGCGAGCATCTGCACGGCCAGCCCCAAATTCGTCGCGATCTTCATCGTCACCGCCAGCCCGAGCGCGCCGACGTGGGTGATCGTCGGCCCGATCGCCAGGAGATCGTCGCGGACCTTCTCGAGCGCCGCCGGGTCGCCGCCGACCATGAACGAGAGCTGGCCCGCGTCGAGCGTCACCGGGCTGCCGGACACCGGCGCGTCGATCAAGGCGGCGCCGCGCTCGGCGACCGCTCGGCCCAGCTCGCGCGTCACGTCGGGGCTCACCGTGCTCATCTCGGCCCAGACGGCGCCCGGCCGGAGCCCTGCGATCACGCCGTCCGGTCCGAGCGCGATCGCGCGCAGCGCGGTGCTGTCCGTGACCATGCTGAAAACCGCGTCGGCGGCCTCGGCGACGGCGCGCGGAGACTTCTCGAGCACGAGACCGGCGGCGACCAGGGCGCGAGCCTTCTCCGGGGTCCGGTTGTAGCCGACGACCTGGCGCCCGGCGGCGAGGAGCCGCTTCGCCATGCGGCCACCCATCGTGCCGAGCCCGACGAAACCGAGCGGCGCCATCAGCCGTTGCCCTCGTCGACCACGGCGATCGCGCTGATCTCGAGCTTGCACCGCGCGTGGGTCGCCAGGCGCGACACCTCGACCGTCGTCGTCGTCGGCAGGTGGCCGCCGAGATACGCGGCCCACACGCGGTTCAGATCGTCCTGCTCGGCGACGTCGGTCAGGAAGCGCGTGGCCGAGACGAGGTCCGCGAAGGTGCACCCGGCCGCCTCGAGCGTCTTCTTGAGATTCTCCATCGTGAGCACGGCCTGCTCGCGCATCGTCGAGGGCAGGTCGAACTCCTCCTCGCGATGAGGATGGCTGTGATAGACCGCGGCCGCGGTCACCCCCGAGAGAAACACGAGCTGGCCGCGGCGCACGACGATTCCGGGCGCGTAGGGCATCATCACGTCGGTACGCCGGTCGGCATGGTGGACGATCGAGATTTCTTTCGTCATCGACATCCTCCGCGAATGCTCAGGCATCCTACCACGCTGCGCCGCGGCCGCTCGACGCCGCGGTACACTCGGCGCGATGCCGGTGATCCTCGTCCTGGAGGACGATTCCGCGACGCGGAACGCCCTCGTCGAGACGTTGCGGAAGCTCTTCCCGCAGGCGCGCGTCGCGTCGGCCCGGAGCGACGCGGCGCCAGGAGTCGTCGCGGTCGAGAGGGCGAACGTCGTGCTCGCGAGCCTGCCCGCCGTCGAGCGCCTGTACCGGGAGGGAGCGCCTCCGAGCGTGCCGGTGGTCGCGTTGACCCGCGAGATGAGCCCGGATACCCTCATGAGGGCCGAGGCGCTGGGCGCCGCCGGGGCGCTGCGTACGCCGTCCGGCGCCGACCAGCTGGCGGCGGTGCTCGGACCGATGCTCGATGGGCTGCCGTCGTGAGCGCTCGATAGGAGAGGGAACGATCGGTTCGATGGACGCACGATGACGGAGCTGGGCGGAGGTGTCGCCGTCGTGACCGGCGGGGCGAGCGGGATCGGTCGCGCCATGGCGGAGCGCTTCGCCCGCGAGCGCGCGAAGGTCGTCGTCGCCGACATCGACCAGCGTGCGCTCGCCGCGGTCGTCGACTCGATCAAGGCCCGGGGAGGCGAGGCGCTGGGTGTCCCGACCGACGTGACTGATCTCTCGTCGGTCCAGGCGCTGGCGGCCGCCGCCTTCGAGGCCTTCGGCAAGGTGAGCGTGCTCTGCAACAACGCCGGTGTCGCCCTGTGGGGCGGCCTCGAGTCCGCTACGCACCGCGACTGGCAGTGGGTGCTCGGCGTCAACCTCTGGGGCGTGATCCACGGCGTCGAAGCGTTCGTGCCGCGGATGATCGCGTCGAAGGAGCCCGGTCACATCGTCAACACCGCGTCGATGGCCGGCCTCGTCGCGACGCGCGGCCTGGGCGTCTACAACACGTCCAAGTACGCGGTGGTCGGCCTCTCCGAGACGCTGGCGAAGGACCTCAGGCCTTACCACATCGGCGTCTCGGTGCTGTGCCCGATGGGCGTAGCGACTCAGATCCGCGAGAGCGCGCGCAATCGGCCGGCCGAGCTCACGAACGAAGCGCCGAGCGCCGTCGAGCCGGTCGAGCTGATGGGACGTACACTCGCGCCGGCGGCCGTCGCCGAGATGGTGCTCTCGGCGATCCGCGCCAACCGTCTCTACGTGATCACTCACGAGGAGGGTCTCGAGGCGCTCCGTCGTCGACACGAGCGGCTCGAGCAGGCCGTCCTCGAGACGAAGGCCTGACCGGGACGCGGCCCATCACCACGAACGGGTCCCACTGGGTCGAGACCGTCCCCGACCTCACGGAGGTCTCGCAACGCCTCGTGGCGCCCGGCGAGGTCGCTCTCGACACGGAAGGCGACAGCCTCCATCACTATCCGGAGCGCCTCTCGCTGATCCAGCTGGCGGTGGCGTCCGGCGACGTCTGGCTCGTCGATCCCATCGCGCTCAGCGACCTGGGGCCGCTCGCGTCGGTATTCACGGCGCCGTCTATCGTCACGGTCCTGCACGCCGGTGACAACGACCTGGTCCAGCTCAAGCGCAGGGGGTTCGGCTTCGCGGCGCTCTTCGACACCTCGATCGCGGCTCGCTTCCTGGGCGACAAGGCGCTCGGACTCGACGTGCTGCTCGGGACCTATCTCGGCGTCGAGCTGCCGCCGTCGCGGCAGCGTGACGACTGGTCGCGCCGCCCGCTTTCCCAAGCTCAGCGCCGCTACGCGGAGTCCGACGTGCTGCATCTCTTCGCGCTCAAGCGCCGGCTTACCGAGGAGCTCGAGCGGATAGGGCGGCTGGCATGGGTCGAGGAGGAATGCGCGGCCCTCGCGGCCCAGCCCGTCGTCGAGCGAGTCGTGGACCCCAACGCCTTCGCGCGGCTCAAGGGGGCCCGCGATCTTCCGGCGCGCAATCTCGCGATCCTGCGCGAGCTCCACGAGCTCCGCGAGCATCTCGCGCGGACGGCGGACCGCCCGCCTTTCAAGATCCTCGCGGAAGAGACGCTCGTACGCCTGGCCCAAACGCCCCCGGACGACCTCGCCGCGCTGGCCTCGATTCCGGGATGCACGCCCAAGGTGATCGCGCGATGGGGCGAGGCGGTCCTGGCGGCCGTCGACCGCGCTCGCGCGATTCCAGACGCCGCCCTGCCCACGCTCGAGCGCTCACCGCGCCTGAGGATCCCGGGCATCGCCGCCCGCCGTATCGAGGCGCTTCGTCAGTGGCGCGCGGAGGCGGCGCCGCGCTTCGGGCTCGAGCCCGGATTGCTCCTGCCCAATCGGCTGATCACCACGATCGCGCTCGCGGCGCCTCGCGATACGGGCGCGCTGGCCTCGCTCGATGGGGTACGCCGCTGGCGCGCCGAAACATTCGGCTCAGAGATCATTGCCGCGCTCGGCGCGCCGTGAGAAGGTGAATCTCCAATGAGTGACTGGCGTGCCCTGCTCGTCGACGACGATGACGGCCTCATCGCGATCTTCCGGGAGTCCAAGACGGTGGCGGTGCTCGGCGCCAAGATCAGCACGTCCGAGCCCGCGTACTACGTTCCGGCCTATCTGCATTCGCGCGGCTACCGGATCCGGCCCGTCAATCCGCGGTTCGCGGGTCGCCCCGTGCACGACGCGGAGACCGTCGCGGCCCTCCGCGACCTCGGCGAGCCGGCCGACGTGATCGAGATCTTCCGCCGTCCCGAATATCTGCCCGGCCACGCTGACGAGATCCTGGCCCTGTCATGGCGACCGAAAACGGTCTGGTTCCAGCTCGGCATCCGGAACGACGAGGCAGCCGAGAAGCTCGCGCGGGCCGGGATTCGCGTGGTCCAGGATCGCTGCATGATGCCCGAGCACCGTCGTCTCACCTCCAAGGGGCTCTGAGAGGGATATGGCCGGCGAATACGCGTTCGTCATGAAGGATCTCCGGAAGGTCGTCCCGCCCAAGCGGGAGATCCTTCGGGGAATCTGGCTGTCGTTTTTCCATGGGGCGAAGATC
>QHSQ01000454.1 GCA_003221615.1 Candidatus Rokuibacteriota bacterium
TGAGCGTTCCGCGATTGACGAGCGGCAAGCACAGTAATGAGCGCACGCGGTGCCCGGCCACGTGAGGGTCGGTGGAGAATGGGTTCGGGGAGTGCGCATCGTCCAGCAGGACGGTTTCGTGCGTGCGCAGCACGTATCTCACGACCGTCTCGGGCAGATCCGATCGCTCGGGGAGCGTGTCGAGGCGTCGCACCACGGTGGCGCCCGGCCGCATCGTCGCCTCCGCCTCGACCCGTGCTTCTTCGGCTCGCTGAACGATGAGCACTCCTCGCTCGACACCGGCGTGCTGGATCGCGGTCCGCATCAGCGTGTCGATGAGCTTGTCGGTCAGGAGTTCGCCGGAGATGGTACGCAAAGCCTGGATCACCGTCGCCGCGTCGAGTCCTGTTGCCGCGGGACTTCCCGCCGGTGGCTGCCGGTCTGGCTCATGCCGGACATTCGCGAGGAGGAACTCGCACTGATCGGAGAACACGGCGAAGTCCTTAGTCGACAACACGGTCGTCATCGCGACACCTCTTGCCGGCAAATGTACGATCCACGCCAGCCCGAATCGTGATCGCTCGGTAGTCTTTTGGTAAGGACTCCGTGTTCACTCGGTGCTGTCATGGCGTGCCCCCTTGTGCCAGTCGATCTGTCACAAGGAGTCGGCAACAATCGTGCCGTGCCGGAGGTCGTGACCGCGGCGGGTCTAAGAGCGCGTTTTATCTCGACGACCGAATCGCTGCAGGGAGCGAGGGCAACATCCGAGCCGCGTCCGAGCCGCGTCCGATATTCGGACGCCGACCGATATCCGGTCGGTGGGTACCGAGGGACGTCTATCGGTCGTGCTGTCTGGCCTGGCGAAGAGTCGGGTTCAGCCCGTGCTTATCTATTTTGAGGTAGAGCGTGCTCTTCGAGATTCGCAGGTCTTTGGCAACCATCGTCAGGTTGCCGTGGCGTCGCCCGATCGCCGTGCTGATGGCGTCGCGCTCGACGGCGTCGAGATCTCGAACCGCCGGGGCTTCCGCTGAGATGCCGGGCTCGTGTCCCGTGGCGGCGACCGCGAGAGTAATCTCCTCCGGAAGCGCGGCGGCAGTGACGGTGTCATCGTTGGTCAACATCACCATGCCTTCGACCACGTGTCGCATTTCGCGCACGTTTCCCGGCCATGCATACCGCTCGAGTGCCTCGATGACCTCCGCCTCGAACCGTTTCACGGATACGCCGTGACGGAGCGACACCTCCCGGTTGAAATGCTCGACCAGCTCGGCTATGTCCTCCTTGCGCTCGCGCAGGGCGGGGATGCGGAGCGTCGTGACCGATACCCGGTAGAACAAGTCCTGCCGAAAACGACCGGCAACGACCTCCGCCCGGAGATCCCGGTTGGTCGCGGCGATCAGTTTGAACTGAACGGTGCGCGGCTGGCTCGCTCCAAGCGGATACAACTCTCCGCCTTCGAGAACGCGCAAGAGGTATGGTTGCAGCTCGAGCGGCATCTCGCCGATCTCATCAAGAAACAATGTTCCGCCGCGCGCCGCCTCGATTTTCCCGATCATCCCCGAGCGCTTGGCGCCCGTGAACGCACCGTCGACGTAACCGAACAGCTCGCTCGCCAAGGTATCGCGCGGCAGTCCACCGCAATTCAGGGCTACGAACGGCCCCGACGTGCGCTGCCGGCCCTCATGGATGGCGCGCGCGAACATCTCCTTGCCGACCCCAGTCTCACCCTGTAACAGCACCGGCACATCGAGATCCGCCAGGTGCTTCGCCTTCCCGAGGGCTTGTCGTAACGCTGCGCTCCGGCCGATGATGGGGCCCAGCGTGGTACTGGTCTGCCCGACGGTAAACGTCGCGGCGCGGGTGTTGACGAATCGCCGAGCGGGCTCTCGCCGGAGTGAATCCGGAAGGACCAGGACGGTTCCAAGCCGCTGTCCTCCACGCATCACCGGCTGCACCCACTCGGGCCGTAGCCAATCGGGCAGCGCTGTGTCACCGTGGCCCGAGTCGGTATCGAGCGCCTCGATGCGACGCCCCGCGCTCCAGTCGCCACATCCGCCGAGGCTCGCCCGCGAATGGCCGGTGAGGCCCTCCGCCTTCACGAGGCGCCCTTGCCGGTCGAACAGAATCACTGCGCTCGAAGCCGCTCTCGAGAGGCTTTGCAGGCCGGCTTCCGCCAACCGCCAGCGCGATTCCATCTGCCGGACGGCCAGTTCGGCTTCAATGCGGCCCGCAGTCATCATGGCCAGCGCCAGCCAGTTGCGATGGAACCTATCGCTCAGTCCTGATACGTCGACGACGCCGAGAATCTCGCCGTAGGCGGGATCACGCACGACCACGGCCGAGCAAGACCACGGTTTGAATCCCGCACAGAAATGCTCGATCGCATGAATCTGCACCGGCTCCTTGAGGGACAAGGCCGTGCCGATCGCGTTCGTACCGCAGACCATCTCGTCCCAGTTCGCCCCGTTCACGAGGCGGACATCTTCGGCCGACTCCAGCGTGGCTGGGTCCCCTTCGGTTTTGAGAATCACGCCGGATGGATCGGTCAGGACCAGTATCAACCCCGACTCAGACAGAGATTCGCGGACCTGCTCCATGACCGGCACGCCGACGTCGATCACATCACGGAATCGGTGGAGGAGTCTGTCGAAGCCCTCGTCTGAGGTCGGTGATGGCGCGCGGGTCGTCGCGGGGTTAACTCCGGCGGAGTGGCACCGCGTCCAGGAGCGTTC
>QHSQ01000372.1 GCA_003221615.1 Candidatus Rokuibacteriota bacterium
TGAAGCCGAAGAGCGTGAGATGCGCGAACAAGATGCGCCAGTGCTTGCCGAAGCGATGGCTCAGCCGATCCCAGTCGAGCGACCCCGCACAGGCGTGGAGCAGGTGCGCCACGTCCGCGCCGTCGTAGCGCTCGCGCTCCATCACGAACGCCTTCGACCAGATCATCTCCTCGACCGGACAGAGAAGAACCGGCACGTCCAGGACGCGTGACGGGACCGCGTGTTTGAACCAGTCGTCGTCTACCACGCAGACACCGTTGCCGGCGTTGAAGATGAAATCGACGTGGTCGCCGCGCCGGCGCACCTTGCCGAGCCAGTGGGGGAACGTGAGCTCGGTGTGGCAGCCCAGACGCTGCCCGAGATGGTCGAGCGCCTTCTGGACGTCGGACGTCCGCAGGAACAGGTCGAGGTCCTTCACCAGGCGGCCGATACCCAGGTAGCGCTCGAGCGCATAGCCGCCGCCGACGAGGAAGTCGATGCCGGCCGCGGTCAGCTCACGGAGCACGCGACGGTAGAACCGAAGCGTCGTCGCCGTGGCGGCGACCTCGCGCGGCGGGTGCGGAGCGCGATGTTCGGGAAGCATCGTCTGGCTCACTGGGTCCGCTCGCGGCTGACCGTGACCGGCGGCGGTGCCGGCTCGGCGGGCATGGCGGGAATCTCCACAACTCGGAATGGAGACCGATCCGGGTAGAGGCGCTGCAGCAAGGGCAGCGCGACGTTGTACACCGGAATGCCGCCCGCGGTCTTCCCCTCGGGCTGTCCGCGATGCGCGTGGCCGTGGAAGACCACGCTGGCCGCGTAGCGATTGACCGGCTCCTCGAGCCGGCTCGACCCGAGGAACGGATAGATCTCGCGCGGCTCGCCGTCGACGGTGTCGACGACGGGCGAATAGTGCAGGAGCACGACGCGGCACGGTGTCCGGAGGCGCGCCAGCGCCGACTCGAGCTTGAGGGTCTCGTCGACCGCTTCGCGCACGAAGATCTTCGTCGCGCCTTCGCCCCACGCCTGCAGCGCGCGGTCGCCGAAGCCGCCGGCGAAGCCCTTGGCGCCGGCGAAGCCGATGCCGGCGATCTCGACAGCCGTACCGTCCAGCACGGTGACGTGCGCCTCCGCGAGAATGCTGATGACCTCGCCCGCCGCGTCCGATTCGTAATCGTGGTTGCCGAGCACCGCGACCTTCGGGATTTTCACCGCCTGGAGCTCTCTGGCCAGAATCCGGGCTTCGTCGGCCAGGCCGCGATCGGTGAGGTCGCCGCACAGCGCGAGCACGTCCGCGCTTTCGGCGATCCGAGAGAAGAGCGTCTGGAAGGAGCCGGGAGAGCTCCCCTTGCAATGGAGATCGCCGACGGCGGCGACCCTCACGGAGCTGTTCACGGTCTCAGCCCCGTGCTGGGCGTTCTACTGCATCCAGGAGTTGAGCGAGATGGGCCGTGTCCAGCGGCTTGACGAGGTGATGATCGAAGCCGGCCGCTCGAGATTTCGCGCGATCGGTCTCGTCGCTCCAGCCCGTGACGGCGATCAGGCATATCCGCTGACCCCAGGGCTCCCGTCGGATCTGCTGGGCGACCTCGTGACCGTCCATCTTGGGCAGGCCGATGTCGAGCAGGACCGCGTCGGGACGGAACTCGCTCGCCACCTGCAGAGCCTCGGGGCCGTCATAGGCGGTTCGGATGTCGTTGCCGGTGATCCGCAACAGCATCGCGAGGCTATCCGCGGCGTCGCGGTTGTCGTCGACGATCAGCACTCGGAGTGAGGATGTGCCCATTTTTGGGGAGCCTTCGGCATGCGGCTGCTGAGCGGCCGACTCGACGATCGGGAGACGGACCACGAACGTGCTCCCCATGTCTTGCCCGCCGCTATCCGCGGAGACCGTTCCGCCGTGCATCTCGACCAGGCGCTTCACCATCGTGAGACCGATGCCGAGCCCGCCCAGCGTACGCGCCCGGGATTGCTCGCCCTGGGTGAACATCTCGAAGATGCTCGACAGGAGGGCCGGGGACATGCCGACGCCCGTGTCCCGCACCGTGATCACGGCTTCGCCGCCGTGCCGCTCCGCGATCAACCAGATGCGGCCGCCGGGCTCGGTGTACTTGGCGGCGTTGTTCAAGAGATTCGACACCGCCTGCGCCAGCCGGATCGGATCGGCGTCGAGGCAGATCGGCTCGTCGGGCAGTGCAACGGTGAGCTCCTGGCCGCCGGCCGTCACGAGCGTGCCGCTCGTCTCGACCGCCGCGCGAAGCACGGCCGCGAGGTCCACGCGTTCTGTACGCAGGTCGAGCCGATTGGTGGTGATCCGGGCCACGTCGACCAGATCGTCGATGAGCCGGGCCATCTGCCGCAGCTGACGCTCGATCGCGGAAAGTGCCCACTGCGATTCGGGCGCGAGCGAGCCCTCGCGGTTCAGGATCTGGACGGCGCTACGGATGGGTGCCAGCGGGTTGCGCAGCTCGTGCGCGAGTATCGCCAGGAACGCGTTCTTCGAGCGGTCGGCTGTCTTCAAGGCATCCTTGGCCCGCATGTGTTCTTCTGATGGAGCCAGCAACAGATGTGCCATCCGAGATGGCGCGAGGCTGACTCTGGCGACCTGCTTCCGTCTAAGCTCTGCTACTCACGGTGGGCGGGATCGCCGACTGGCTCGATCTCGTCGAGAAAGGTCTCGGGATCGGCGTCGAAGATCCGCTTGCACTCATCGCAGCAGAAATAGAACGTCTCGCCCTCGTATACGAGTTGGGCTTCGGCCGAGTCAGGCGTGATCTCCATCATGCAAACCGGATCCAGTGCCATGGTAGCCTCCTGTCCCGCTGGACGGGGGACTCCAGCGCAAGGCTCATGCCAGCTCGAAACGCTGAAAAATTAGTGGGTTTCAACGGGTAGAGAGGCCGACGCCAGGTAAATTCTCCATGACGACCGTGTAAGATCCACCGACCGTGTAAGTTCGGCGGAAATCGTGGTCGGGGGCGACCTCTCAGCGTGCGGCGAGAAAGGCGTTCAGCCGGCCGGGATCCACTGGCTTGGTCAGGTGGGCGTCGAAGCCGGCCGAGAGCGCCTTTTGGCGGTCTTCGGCCTGGCCGTAACCGGTCAACGCGACCAGGTACGTGGCCGCCGAGTCGGGCGTCTGCCGAGCCATCCGGGCGAGGGCGTATCCGTCCACGCCGGGCAACCCGATGTCGATCAAGGCGATCTCGGGCTGGAACGTCCGAAGCTTTTCGAGCCCGCTCGATGCGTCCTCCGCCGTCTCGACCTCGTGACCGGCGTAAGTCAGGAGCAAGCAAAGGCCTTCTCGCGCGTCGGCGTTGTCCTCGACGATGAGCACCCGGCGCCGTTGACCGGGGCCCGGATCCGCCGGGATCTCGCTCGGGGGCTCTGGCTCGCTGCCCGCCACGAGGACCGGCAGCCGGACGGTGAATTCGCTCCCGTGCCCGGGACCGTCGCTCGTCACCGTCACGGAGCCGCCGTGGAGCTCGACCAGCTGCTTCACCAGCGCGAGCCCGAGGCCGAGCCCCCCGCGCGAGCGGTCGAGCGCTTGCGGCTCCTGCACGAACAGCTCGAAGACCCGGGCGCCCAGCTCGGCCCGGATGCCTTCGCCGGTATCGCGCACGGTCAGCACGGCGTTGCCCGCGACTCGCTCCGTGGTCAGGCGGATCTCGCCACCCGGTGCCGTGTACTTGAGCGCGTTGTCGAGGAGGTTGTTGATCACCTGCTCGAGGCGCGCGGAGTCGCCGTCAACCTTGACCGGGTGACCCTGGACGACGACCTGATGCTCCCGGACCCGGCCCGCTTCGCGGAGCGCGCGCACGCATCGCTCCGCCAGCAGGCGCAGGTCGACGGCCTCGCGCCGCAACGCGATCTTGCCCGCGGTCAGCCGCGCGACGTCCAGGAGATCGTCGACGAGCCGGGTGAGGCGAGCGGTCTGGCGTCCGATGATGCCGACCACGTTTCGCAGGTCGCCGCTCGTCGCGAGCCGGTCCACCACGCCCAGCGCGTTGGTGATGGCGCCGAGCGGATTGCGGAGCTCATGGCTGAGGATAGCGAGGAACTCGTCCTTCGTTCTCTCCAGGAGCTTGCGCTCGGTGATGTCGACCGACACGCTGAGGACCGCGGGCTCGCCCTCGTAGGTGATGACGTCGGAGCTCGTGAGGAGCTGCCGCTCCTCGCCGGTCTTCGTGCGGAAGGCCACCTCGAAGTCGCGCACCTGACCTCTGGCGAGCAGCTGATGAAGCAGGTCGTCTCGCTGATGTGGCGCCACCCAGAAGCCCAGCTCCGGCCTGGTGCGCCCGAGCATCTCCTCGCGGGTATAGCCGCTATGGCGCACCGCGGCCTCGTTGACGTCCAGATGTCGATGGGTCCGCATGCTGACGATGGTCATTGGCAACGGGTTGGCGTGGAACAGCTGGGCGAAGCGTCGCTCGCTCTCGCGAAGCGCCGCCTCGGCGTGGACCCGATCCGTGATGTCGACCAGGGCGGTCAGGATGCAGGAGCGGCCGTCGATGACGACGACATCGGCATTGGTGATGGCGACGATCTCGCGGCCGTGCTTGGCCCGGAAGCGCGCCTCGACGTTGCGGATCGAGCGCCCCGCGCGGAGGGCCGCCAGCCCGGCGTCGCGCTGCGACGGATCGACCCAGACGGCGATCTCCGGGACGGATCGCCCGATGACTTCGTCGCGCGAGTACCCGGTGGCGAGAAGGAAGGCGTCGTTCACCTCGACGATCCGACCGTCGTCGAGGCCGGTGACGGTGAGGATGGTCGGGCTCAGCTCGAAGACCGCCTGAAGCTTAGCGGCCCACGCGGCGTCCATCATCGCCGGAAGTCTGACGCGCTACGGCTCTCCGCGCAAGCTTCTTTACCAGGCCGTCGTCACGCCCGGCTTCAGTATCCACACATTGTCGGAGTCGAGGTGGAGTCGCCCGACTTCCTCGGCTATTCTCCGCGGCGGCTCGTCGTACGGCTCCCGCGCCAGCTCGAAGGTCCCCCAGTGGATGCCGAGAAACTTCGCCGCCCTCAGGTCGGTCCAGGCCTGGAGCGCCTCTTCCGGCGACATGTGCACGGGTTTGGCGAGCGCTCGGGGCGTGTAGGACCCGATGGGCAGCGCCGCCAGATCGAACGGCCCGAGCGCTTCACCGATGTCCTTGAAGTGCCGGTAATAGCCGGTGTCGCCCGCGAAATAGAACCGCTTGGAGCCGAGCACCGCCCAGGACGCCCACAACCGCCGCCCTTGATCCGCGAGCGTTCGCCCGGAGCCGTGCTGCGCGGGCGTGCAGACGACGGTCAGGCCTTTGATCTTCACCGATTCGCCCCAGTTGAGCTCGACCGCGTTCGTGATGCCGCGATCCGCGAGCCACTTCTTGATGCCGAGCGGCACGACGAAGCGCGGGTTGAACTGGCTGGCGAGATGTCTGACGGTCGGCTCGTCGAGATGATCGTAGTGGTCGTGCGAGATCAGCACGAAATCGATCCGCGGCAGATCGTCGAACGCGATGGCGGGCGGCGTGTAGCGTCGGACGCCCACGAAGCCGCCGAACGGGCCACTGCGGCCTGCCCAGGTCGGGTCGGTCAGGAAATTGACGCCGTCGAGCTGAACGAGCACGGTCGAGTGACCGATCCACGTCACGGTGGGCCGGCTCGAATTGTGGTGGAGCGCCGGGACGTCCGGCGCGACGGTGGGGAGCGCAGCGACGCGGCGCTCGCCGACGAGCCAGGTCCCACCGATGATCAACGAGCGGGCGCGGATCCAGAGTGACGCCCGGTGGTATTCCGGGTCGAGGTTCCGGAACTTGTTGCTGACCCGCTGGGCGGGGGGAAGCCCCGCGACCACGCTGGGTGTCGGAAGGGCCGCGGGAACCGACTGGGGTGGCGAGGCCTCGGTCGCGCTGACCACGACAGCCAGGACGAGAAACAGCACACCGTGACGCACCGTCCGCGCGACCACGAGATTCAAGCTTACACGATCGGTTCAGGCCGTTCCAGTGCTCGCCGGACTACATCTGCTCCTTGAGCGGCAGCGCCAGGAGCTCGAGGAACCGGCTCGCGAGCCCCCGTTTGTTCCAGTCCTTGTACATCACGCGCCGCGAGTTGGAGAGGTCCTCCTCGAAGACTCGCTCGAGCCGCTGGGCGGTGTCGACGTCGTAGATCGCGACGTTCAGCTCCTCGTTCAGCGCGAACGAGCGACGGTCCAGGTTGGTGCTCCCGACGGTCGACCAGAGGCCGTCGACTACCATGGTCTTCGCGTGCAGCAGCGCCGGGCGGTACTCGTAGATCTGGATGTCGCTCTTCAGCAGCTTGCCGAACCCCGAGCGGCTCGCCTGGCGAACCAGGTTGTGGTCGATGGCGCCCGGGATGATGAGCACGACCCGCACGCCACGATTCGCGGCGCCGATCAAGGTGCTGATCATCTTGTCGTCGGGCACGAAGTAGGGGTTGGTGATGTGGATGCTGTGCCGCGCCGAGGCCAGGGCGAGCAGGAACATCGTGTACATCGAGGTGCCGCCGCCGGCGGGCGAGCTGCGCACCACCTGCGCGTCGACCGAGCCTTTGAAGTCGAGGCGGCGGCGCGGGAAGTATTCGGGCCCACCGATTGCGACGCCGGTGGCCTCGAGCCAGTTTTCGGCGAACGCGCCCTGGAGCTGCTCGACCACCGGCCCCTCCAGGAGCACGTCGGTGTCGCGCCAGTGGCCTACCTGACGTCCGTTCCCGCTCCACTTCCCGCTGATGCCCGATCCGCCGGTCACGCCCACGATGCCGTCCACGACGAGGATCCGACGATGGTTGCGATAGTTCACGCGATCGATCGCGAAGGGGCTCAGCGGCCGGTAGCTCTCGACGCGGCAGCCGGCGCTGCTCATCTCCTCCCGGAGCTGGCCCGGCATCGCGAGCGCGCCGACGGCGTCGAGGAGCACGTTGACCTTGACCCCGGCCCGACAGCGCTCCGCGAGCGCCGAGGCGATCTCGTTGGCCGGCGCGCCGTCTTCGAAGACGTACTGGGCGTAATTGATCGTCCGGCGCGCCTTGCGAATCACCGCGAGCTTGGCCGGGAAGATCTCCTCGCCGTTCAACAGGATCTCCACTCGGTTACCGCCGACGACGGTCGTCCCGGTGTAGGCGCCGAGGGTCGCCGCGAACGCCGGCTGCTTGATGTCGAGCGTCGGCAGCTCGAGATGTGGCGGGACTCCCGCACAACCCATGATCAGGGTGAGAAGCAAGGCGAGACCAACCCGTGCTGAGCCGACGCGCGTCATCATCACGTTCTCCCGTTCAACGTCTTCAGTTTTCAAATCTCTGGTATCGGAGAAGAGCAAGCCAGATACCAAAATCGAGATCGATGACGTGCCAGCGGCCGAGCGAGTAGGATCTACTGTGTCGTCGAGTAACATCTACCGTCCACCACTCCTCGAGCTTCAGCACTGCGGCGGAGTCGTCGTCGCCCACGAAATCGCAGGCAGAACCGTGCATTTCCAGGCCCCGAATCGAACCGCACGGCGGCGCTGGCAAGCTCATTGCTGGTACACGAGCAGGGCGGACGATGGACGAATGGGATACCCCTGTGAGCCGGGGATCCATACAACGAACCGGAGGACAACCAACGATGCGTAGCCAATTCAAGACCGGAGCAGCGCTTCTGACCGCCGTGTTCTTCGCGGTCCCGCTCGCGGCGGGTGCCGCCGACAAGACGGATAAGGCCTCGGACAAGATGGACAAGGCCACGGACAAGGTCAAAGAGACCACGAGCGAGGTGAAGGGTACAGTCAGCGACAGCTGGCTGACCTCCAAGACCAAGATCGCTCTCTTCGCAGACGATCGGGTCAAGGGCCGCGACGTGCGGATCGAGACCGTTAACGGTGAGGTCTTCTTGCGCGGTAAGGTCGACTCGGAAGAGTCGAAGGCCGCTGCGGCGGACATCGCCAAGGGCGTCGAAGGCGTCAAGAAGGTGAAGAACGACCTCCAGGTCGTGGCCCCGGCGGCCCGCAAGACCGTCGAGACCAATGACAAGCAGATCACGAAGGCTGTCGAAACGCACTTCGCCAAGGACGCGCAGCTGAAGAAGATCGACGTCCGCACCGACGCGGGCGTGGTCATGCTGAGCGGCGAGGTGCCGAACATTTCGGTGAGCGCCAAGGCCTCCGAGATGGCGCACCGGGTGGACGGCGTGAAGTCGGTGAAGAACGAGCTCCGCGTGGCGCAGGCGAAGTCCAACTAGCCAGGAGCCGAGGTCGAGATTAAAAAAAGAGAGCGGGCGGTCCGATGACCGCCCGCTCTCGCTGCTTCTAGTACGGCCTACCGACGGGCCGGGTCGCGCATTTCCTCGTCGTACCGGTCAAAGCGCTTCTTCATCTCGCGCTCGACCTGATCGCGCTCCCACCCGTATCTCTCTTGCAGCGCGCCGGCAAGCCTATCCATCGCGCCGTCGATCCGGTCAAGATCGTCGTCGGTGAGCTTGCCCCACCACTGCTTGACCTGACCCCGCATCTGCTTCCACTTGCCGGTGAGGATGTCCTGATTCATGAGGTATCGCCTCCTTTCGGTTTTCATCGAACCAGATCAAAGCCGAGCAAAACGTATACCGCCGTCTGTCAGGTCGTCGGAGTAAGAGTTACTTGGTAAATCTTTCAGAATAGGGCTCGCTCGAGTCGCACGATCGCGTCATTGTTGCATTCGTGACCTTGGCATCGGTGGTGCACCATGCGGCTCTATCGCTGGTGCACCATGTGTGCCTCAGAGACTAATGAGCGGGGGGATGAAAATGCTCTCGACGGTTCTGATCATCATTCTGGTGCTGGCTCTCATCGGGGCCCTACCGACATGGCCATATAGCTCGGGATGGGGCTACTATCCGAGCGGTGGGGTCGGCATCATCGTGCTCGTCGTGCTCGTTCTGCTCCTCACCGGACGGTTGTAGAAGGAGGCGCTCGTGTCTAAGGACAAGTCCCTGGTCATCAAGTCGGGGTCGTTCGTGAGCGACGTCAAAGAGCTCCGCCGTCGGGCGCGCGCCCACATCGAACAGGGCGCCGTGACCGAGGGCTACAAGGCGAACCTCGAGACCGTGGTGCGCATCCTGAACGAGGCGCTCGCCACCGAGATCGTGTGCGTGCTCCGCTACAAGCGGCACTACTACATGGCGGCTGGCATCCACGCCGGCGCGGTTGCCGACGAGTTCCTCGAACATGCCACGGCCGAGCAGAGACACGTCGATCAGATCGCCGAGCGCATCACCCAGCTCGGAGGCGAGCCGGATCTGAACCCGGAGAGTTTGGCGAGCCGCAGCCATTCGGAGTACGTTGAGGGCAAAGGGCTGCTTGAAATGATCCGGGAAGATCTGGTCGCCGAGCGGATCGTCATCGAGTCGTATTCTGATATTGTGCGGTTTCTCGGCACCGACGATCCCACGACGCGCCGCATGCTGGAGGAGATCTTGGCGGAAGAAGAGGACCACGCCAACGATCTGCGCACCCTCCTCGAGTCGCTGGGCAAGGATGAGCGCTGAGGGCGAGGGCGGACATCTCGCGACCCTCGACCGGCCACCGTGGAGCCCGTGGGGTCGCGAGTACGTCAATACGCCCGACCGTTTCATCTGGGGCACCCGACCCTCAGCCCTGGCCCGCGAAGCCGCTGCGCTCACGGGCCACCGGGCGCGCGTGATCGATCTCGGCTGCGGCGAGGGGCGCGATACCGTGTTTCTGGCCGAGCAGGGACATGAAGTGATCGGGATCGATCTCTCGATCGAGGGGCTCCAGAAGGCCCAGCGGCTCGCCGAGCGCCGCGGCGCCCACGTCCAGTGTGTGTGCGCGGCCCTGCCGGATTTGCCGGTCCGCGGCTCGTTCGACCTCGTCCATTCGTGCGGCTCGATTCACTACGTCGCCCGGACCGATCGCGGCGCCTTGTTCGAGCGCCTGCGCGGGCTCACACGTCCGGGCGGACACCACGCGCACGTCGTCTTCACGGAGCGGCGGATCTACCGCGAGAAGAACGAGGTCGTGCACTACTTCACGCCCGACGAGCTGCGCGAGGCCTACCGTGGCTGGATCATCCTGCGCCACGAGGAAGGCCTGATCCCCTGCGCTCAGGACGGTGTTCGACACGTGCACAGCGTGGAGACGATTCTCGCCCAGCGGCCGTGATCCGGTGGCCGTGCTACGCTCCGAGGGCGATGCGGCGCTCCGTCTTCGCCACGCTCGCGTGTGCCTTGCCACTCGTGCTCGCCGCGCCGACCTGGGCGGCCACCCCGCCGCCGAGCGGCGCCGTCCTCGAGGCGTGGAAGGACGTCACCAGCTTCCACGAGGACCTCGGGCGAATCGATCGAGCTCGTGACCTGCTCGAGAACGAGGTCGCACGCGCGCCGGGCCTGGACGCGCTGCTTCTCTTGTCGTGGGCCCATCTGATCTGGGCCGACTACCGGGCGCCCAGCATCGACGCCAAGCTGGCGAGCTACG